>CAZWJZ010000088.1:0-14787 GCA_964634665.1 uncultured bacterium
TCTCGGACGGTTCGGCGCAGCGCGGCGACCTTAACGTAACGCCAGCGCAACCGTTCGGGCTTCTCCTCTTGAGCCATACGCCTGAACACTATGACCGTTCAAGGTCAAGATAAAGTCATCTCTATGCGGCCCAACCACTGTGACACCCCGAGCACGTTCTTCATGACGACTGGCTTCAAGGCGTTCAGCTAACGGTAATTCAGAGTAACTTTGTAACGCCACCGCAAGGGTCTTGCTGTCACTTGCAATATCACTGTAGCTAGCCACGGCAATCTCAGAAATGCGTTTCATAGCTCTAGACCTAAGTGATTCAATTTCGATAGCTAAGTCTAAAAACTTTGCAGACCAAATCTCAAGCGTGACATCTACTGGTAGTTTAAGCGCAGCGTTACGTTGTTCTAAGACTCGGTTGTACTCACGTAAAAGAAGCCCATAACGCATACTGATTTTAGATAACAAAGAATCCAAATAGCCACGACGCTGACTAGGCGAACCATGCACAATACCAGCATCTTCAGGGGTTATAAGCACAGCGGCTGATAGCTTAGCAACATCTAAAGAACGGGCTGACTGACCGTCTAAGCGAACGACCTTACGGCTTGCTGCTAAACCCACCTCAATAGTTGCAACCCCATCTGAGCGTTCAACCTTAGCGCTCACAAAACCCTCTTGCTGACCCAAAGCCACTGACTCAATAATCTTGCCACTCGGCAAATCACCTGTTGTGGCCAAATAAATGGCATCTAGAACATTAGACTTACCTGCAGCATTTTGACCCACAATAGCCGTAATACCCTCAGAAAACTCGAGCCTTGGGGTTTGTATGTTACGAAAGTTAATTTGTGAGAGTGAGCGCAGTAGCACAAAGTTTAGTTTACCGTGAATGTTTAGCTTAAATAGCTAGCTCATGGACGTTAAGTTTGGTCACCTAGGTTTGATACTAAGCTTACTCGAGTTTTTAGCTAATCATGGAGGAACTATGCTTTGATAGCGCGCTAAAGTATACTTCATCATGATTATTAATACAGCTTATTTGCTTGAAACTTTAAAGAAAAGTATTGCTATAAACTCCATAACCCCCCATGAACAAGCCCTTGCTGAGTTCTTTGCCAAAGAAATACGCAGCTTAGGACTCGAGCCTGAGTGGCATGAGGTTGCGCCAGGTCGCCCGAATGTTTATGTAACAGCAGATTTAGGTGCATCAGATGACATGCTGCTTTTGACAGGCCATTTGGATACTGTGGATATAGCAGCAAACTGGCTGACAAATCCTTTAGAAGCGGTAGAAAAAGATGGCAAGCTTTATGGCTTAGGTTCTTTTGATATGAAGTCAGGTTTGGTTTGTGCCTTTGCGGCTTTTAAAGCCTTAGTTGAAGATAAATCTTTAAGTGGTAAATTAGGAAAAATAGCCTTTGCCGCAACAGTAGATGAAGAAGCTTACGGTTTAGGTGCAAAAGCGTTGCTTGAGACTAAGTATAGAACGGCAAAAGGGATTTTATTGACCGAGCCCTTTTGGGGTCAGTCTTTAGCTGATTCTCAGCCTACGGGTTTAGGAACCCAATTACCTATTGGGTTAACAGGTAAAATCTTATACAAACTCACCTTTGAAGGCAAAATGGCTCATGGCTTTTACCCTGAAAAAGGTATTAATGCGGTAGAAGAAGCAGGTAAATTGTTAGCCGCCCTCGATACACTAAGTCTTTTTTCACATGAGCTTTATGGTCAAGGGAATTACTCAACTCTAAAAATTGAAGGGGGGTATAAAGAATATGCTGTGGTGGTACCTGAGCGCTGTGAAGTCATTATTTCGCGTTTGACGGTACCGTCTGAAACAAAAGAAAGCGTGCTAAGAGATATGCAAGAGCTTGTTGATTCCCTTGCCTTAGCTAGCCGTGTGACTATAGAAATTTTAGACCCCTACTATGATGCTTATCTCATAGATACAAATACGCATTTTGCTAACTGTTTTAACGCAGCTTACACGCAAGAAATAAAAAGCCCAGCAGAGTTTGCCTTTATGAAAGGCATAACGGATGCAAATATATATGTAACTCAAGGAGACATAGCGACAGTAACGTTTGGCCCACGAGGTAACGGGGCACACGAATGCAATGAGTACGTCGAAATTGATTCTTTAGAGCCAGTTGCAAAGGTCCTTGCAGACACCTGTATACGCTATTACGCAAAGGACTAAGGCTATAAATTGAGTGAAAAAGTGATGCTGCTATGCTAGACAAACAAGCTAAACTAAAGCCCATGGAAAAAGACCCCCGCCCATTTTGGCAATGGGCTGTACTATTCATTCTCATAGCATCCGCCATAACCTATATAGGGGCAAGCTGGTATTTTTCAGACATACTCATAAATTTTAATACCAAAACACTCGAGCAAGACCGACAAGACCAAGGTATTAGTAGTCCGGCCGATTATGGTTTTGCAAACGCACAAGCCCTAAGCATTCCAGCAAATAAGGTAAGTTTAGATGCTTGGTATGTGCCAAATAGCAACCCTTGTGGGGTTATTTTGCTGCATGGCCGCACCAATACACGCTACGGAACCCTAGCCTACGCACCGATGTTTATACAAAGAGGTTGCCATGTTCTTAGTTACGATGCCAGACGGCATGGAGAAAGCAGCCAACGCCTTGGAACCTACGGCTACCATGAAAGCCGAGATTTAACTGCTGTACTCGAGTATTTCAAGACTTTAACGGGTCTAAGTAATTCGCAAATTGGGTTTCTAGGTGAATCTTACGGTGCGTCTACGGCCATTTTGGCAGCTCAAAGCCATAGTGATTTGGCTTTTGTTATTGCAGATTCATCTTTTGAAGATTTACAAAGCATTGTAAGTGAGCAAGCTGTTGCGCAATACGGAGAAGTCATTTTGCCTTTATTACCGGGTGCATTCATGATTTCAGAATTACGTGCCCGCTTTGAAGCTGATGACGTATCACCAAAAAATGCTGTTATAGCCACTCGAGTGCCTTTGTTACTTCAGCATGCCAAAGAAGATGCTTACACCTTAGCAAAGCACAGTGAAAATATTTTTGCAAATGCTGATAAAAGTCAAACCATGCTTTATATTTCAGATTGGGGCGCAGCACATGCTGGCGCTATTCGCGCTAACCCAACAGGTTACGCAGCAGTTGTCGATGAATTCCTGAGCGCTTTTGCAAGCCAGTTTCCTGCAAGGCAATAAATCATGGTATCTAGAAAACATGAAATCATAAAATGAGTCAAGCTTACGATAAAAACAAGCTACTCGAGTTTTATAAGCACAATGCGAAGCAAAGAAATGACCATGACTTACCCGCCTGGAAGCTCATAGAACGACAAAGATTTCTTGAAGAGTTAATCACCGTAAACGCAAAAAGCATACTCGAGCTTGCTGCAGGCACAGGCAAAGACAGCTTGTTTTTCTTCAGTCAGGCTTAAAGGTTGAAGCTCTTGACATGTCTCCAGAAATGCTGCGTCTTTGTATTGAAAAGGGCGTTTGTGCTCACTGCCTAGATTTACGGGAGCTAGCTTTTCCTGAAGCTTCTTTTGATGCTATTTACAGCATGAACGCCTTGCTTCATAGTCCTAAAAATGAATTAGTGGATGTTCTTGTAAGCATTAAGCGCATCTTAAAACCCCAAGGACTTTTTTACTTAGGCTTACATGGAGGCTTTGATTTTGAAGGCATTTGGCAGCAAGATATTCATGAACCAAAACGCTTCTTTTCGCCTTTTAGGGATACGCATTTACTTGATACACTCGGACCTCATTTTGAGCTTGTTTACTTTCGAAACGTAACAACCTCACATGATTTTAAAACACACTATCAATCTCTTATCTTGAAGAATAGGTGATGTTTAAAAGTTGAGACTTATCCTTTCTCAATTTGTTTTCTTGTTCACCAATCAAGCCCGCATCAGATGAAGATCATAGCTCTTTTTGCTTTGCCTGCGTTTTCATGTTCTTAATCACTCGAGCTTAGGCGAGTTACAGATTCATTCATGTTAAGTATCTCCAGGGTGAATTTGCATTTTGCAAATTCACCCGAGCAGAGCGAGTATGGATAAACCCATTCAGTATTTTGCAAACCTTCTGTGGAGTAACTTAAAGGTATAAAGTAAGCTTTATGTCTCAGCTTTTTTCCGAACTTAAATTAAAAGATGTAACCCTGCGTAATCGTATTGGCGTTTCACCCATGTGCCAGTACAGCTCAGAAGATGGCATGGCAAACGACTGGCATAGGGTTCACTTGGGTTCAAGAGCGGTAGGTGGTGCAGGGCTTATTATTTGCGAAGCCACAGCTGTATCACCTGAAGGTCGCATAACGCCACATGACGCTGGGCTTTGGAAAGATGAACAAATCGAACCCCTCATAGCCATTAATGCTTTTATTAAAAAACATGGCGCTGTACCCGCCATTCAACTAGCACATGCTGGCAGAAAAGGCAGCGCAGCCAGACCATGGGAAGGCGGAACGCAGCTTTCAAACGCTGAAGGTGGTTACGACCTAGTTGCACCCAGCAGCAAAGCTTTTGCACCAGAAGGCAGATTAAGCAAACAACCCAAAAAACTTGAGATTAGTGACATAAAAAGAATTCAAAAAGATTTTGTAGCAGCAGCAAAACGCTCACTACAAGCAGGCTATGAACTACTTGAGCTTCACGCGGCGCATGGGTATTTGCTGCATAGCTTCTTTTCACCCCTTGTGAATGATAGAGAAGATGCTTATGGTGGCTCTTTAGAGAATCGTGCACGTATGCTTTTAGAAACAACAGCTGCAGTGAGGGAGCTTTGGCCCGAACAGTTGCCTTTGGCTGTTCGCTTATCTGCTTCTGACTGGCTTGAGGGTGGCTTAACGAGTGAAGATAATGTGCAAATGGCGTTATGGCTTAAAGACTTGGGGGTAGATATTATTGATTGCAGTTCTGGGGGAGCTACACCTGACTCTCGTACTTCACTATCTGGCAGCATGGAAGACCAAATTGACTTGGCTGCTCAAATAAAGCGAGAAGCAAGCATTGCCACCATGGCAGTTGGAGGCATAAAAGAAGCAGATCAAGCCGAAAAGATTATTGCGTCAGGGCGAGCTGATGTTGCGTTGCTAGCGCGTGAATTTCTAAATGACCCTTACTGGCCACATCACACGGCTAAAGCATTAGGGGTAAACAAAGCCGTTATGCCCCCTCAAAATGCTTTTTGGTTAGCTTAGCGATTCGTAAATCTAAACAGAGGGCTTGTTTCGTTAATGAGTTCAGGTATCACGTCAAAAGACACCAACACCTCAAAGTTACCTTGCGCATAAGGCCCCATGAGGTAAGGTTCAAATAAAAAGTTTAGACCTAAAGGTGTGACTGTGAAAACTTGCAAGTCTTGCTCAGACAACTGAGTTACCGTTGCGTCAAGTACCCAAGCTGCACCTTGCCCACCTAAATCAGCCAGAATGATTTGGTTTAAAGGCGTTAAAAAGTCAGCTCGAGCTGTAAACATGTCTCTTAATTCAAGAATGCGCAAGCCAGCTTCTTCAATCATGAAATTATGACTAGCTAAGCCAATATTGCCATGTGCACCATCAGTATAGAGATAAATACTTTCTTCCATACTTACAAAATCAGCTGAAGCATAGCGAAGCGTTACGAGTGAATCTAACGCCCAACCTGTTGTTAAGTCATTGCTATTAAGAAGGTTTTGCCCTTCTCGAAAGAAATTAAGTTGACGCTCAATAAAAGTGTTTTGCAAGTAATCATTAAGCACAGTGTGATTTGGGCGAACAAAGTAAGGGTAACGATTTGTGGTTTTAATTCTTCCCTGACGTATGCTTATATCAACATAATCAGCAAATTTGCTTAATATAAACGGAAACGCATTACCATAAGCACTTGCCCAGGTGCCACTAAACTGTTCATTTTGGCTAGTATCGTTGGTGCTCAAAGTACCAGAAAATGTACCAGTTAGCTGCGCTACTGAGTCTTGTTGATTGTACTCTTCAAGTCGAATATTAGCATTCTCAATAGCACCGTAAAGCTCGAGTGTTACCCCTACAGACTCGTAGTAATAGCTTCCTGTAATTTTAGTGTCACTAAACTCGAGTTCCATTTGTATAGGAAAGCCGTCACTTATTATGCCTGTAAAGTAGGCACTTTGGGCAAAACTAAGACTTAATAAAAAAAAGCAGATTGTAAATATGTGTTTCAAGATGTTTCGTGTTCCCCTTCTTAGCTTTTCCATAGCCTAAGGTCTTTAGTGTAGTCTAATTTAGAGCAGTTTAAGAGATTAAAAAGTCCCCTTTTTGGAAGCCTTTATTTTAAATAAAGAGGATTAAGTTAGTCCACAGAAGGTTTGCAAAATACTGAATGGGTTTATCCAAATTCACCCTGGAGAAACTTAATCTTTAAAATGAAAGTAAAATAACCTGTCTTAGAATGTGAAGTCTAAAGACTTAATTTGATAGGCTATAAAAATAGAATTACGTTAAGGAGACAGAAATGCCAAGACAAGCAAATGTCGTAATCATCGGTTCAGGCATTGTCGGAAATTCAGTAGCTTATCACCTAGCTAAACTAGGCTGGTCAGACATCATGCTTATTGACAAAGGCCCCTTACATGAAAATCATGGTTCAACCTCACACGCTCCTGGTGGCGTTGTTCCGCTGTCTCACTCAAAGCTTATGAGTCAACTAGGTTTGTACTCAGCTCAATTTTACCGAGATATAGAACTAACAAACCAAACAGACTTACCCACCGTTTTCCCTGTAGGGCAGCTCGAGCTTGCTGTTAGTGAACAGCGCTTACAGGACTTAAAGCGACTTAAAGGAAGCGCAACTGCGTTTGGTGCTGATGCTTTTGTCTTAAGCCCAGAAGAAACTGTACAGAAGAATCCTTTTATTAATGCTGAGGCAATTGCGGGTAGTCTATTTATTCCTTTAGGCGCAATTGTTCGAGGTGCTCGAGCGAGTGCTTTATTACAGCAGAATGTCGCTGAGATGACCTCAGCTCAGTTTGTAGGAGATTCGCCCGTAATTGATTTTGAGATTGAGTCTGGGCGTATAAAAGCAGTACTAACTAGCAATCCAGAGTTGCCTCGAATTGAATGTGAGCATGTGGTGCTCGCAACTAATATTTGGTCGCCTGCGATGTCAGAAAAGTTTGGGATTCATTTACCACTCATGCCTTTTGAGCATCAGTATATGCAAACAGAGCCTTTAGCCGAGCTTTCCTATATTGATGCTCAAGACCCAAAGCAAGAAGTCACTATTCCTACCACCAGAGATTTAGATGCGGTTATGTATTTTCGGCAGCATCATAATCGTTATGGCATAGGTAGTTACCATCATCCTGCGCACGCAGTTAGCCCTCGGTTTTTAAATGAAGATATGAGCCGAACTGCCATTCATGACTTTACCCCCAATGATTATTACGGTGAAGCACAAAATCTAGCTGAAACCGTTATGCCAGTACTAAAAGGCAAAGCACTTCATGAGCCCTTTAATGGCATTTTTGCCTTTCCTGTAGACGGCTACCCCATTATGGGAGAAAGTCAGGTGAAAGGCTTCTGGACCGCAGTAGGCTCATGGCTAACCCACGGCCCGGGGGTTGGTAAATGCATTGCTGAATGGATGACCGAAGGCAAAACAGAGTGGGATATGCGGCAAGTAAACGTACGTCGCTTCCATGATTTTCAAACCACAGATAAGTTCGTTAGTGTCGTGACAGCTAAAAATTACCGTGAAATCTACGATGTTATTCATCCAAAACAGGCCCTCACTGAGCCACGCAATGTTCGTTTAAGCCCATTTGATGCACGCCATAAAGAGCTAGAAGCAAACTACACTGTTTTTGCAGGTATTGAATTACCAAATTGGTATGAGGCAAATGCAGCTCTGCTTGAAAAGTACGAAGATCAGATTCCTAAAAGAACAGGCTGGGAAGCTGAATTCTGGTCACCCATACAGGGAGCAGAACACCTAGAAACGCGCAGCAATGTAGCCCTTTATGACCTAACCGGCTTATCTATAATTGAAGTTAAAGGCGAAGGCGCTACCAATTATGTTGACTACTTGTGTAGCAACAAAACAAAAACCAAAATAGGCAAAGTGGTTTACACTTGCATGCTTACACCCGAAGGTGGCATAAAGCGAGACCTAGCTGTGTGCCGTATGGAAGAAAACAGTTACTGGATGTTTGTGGGTGAAGGCACCTTACCTTTAGATCGAGACTGGATAAAAAACAACGCAGCAGACCAAAACGTGAGCATAAACGATATTTCAAACGCCTACACAGCCGTAGGCCTTTGGGGGCCAAACGCAAGAAACGTACTCGAAAAAGTAACAACCGCAGACCTAAGCTCGAGCTCTTTCCCTTACTTTACGGCCCAATGGATTGATATAGGTATGACTCGAGTGTTGGCTTTAAGAGTCAGTTACGCTGGTGAACTGGGTTGGGAGTTGCACTTTCCTTTTGATGCTGCTTTAAACGTTTGGGATGAGTTATGGGCAGCAGGTAAAGCTTTTGGCATGATAGCGGCAGGGCAAGGCGCTTTTGATTCCCTGCGTTTAGAAAAAGGCTATCGTGGTTGGGGTACAGACATATACACTGAATATAACCCTTACGAAGCAGGTTTAGGCTGGACAGTTAAACTCAAAAAAGGTAACTTTATAGGGCGAGATGCCTGCGCTACCCTAAAAGCAAAACCCCTTAAGAAAAAACTATGCGCTATCACGCTAGATGAAGGTGGTATAGCCTTTGGTTATGAAGCAATCTATGCAAACGGTAGCTGCATAGGGCACAGCACCAGCGGAAATACTGCCTATAGCAGAGGCAAAAACCTCTGCTACGCTTACCTGCCTATAGAATATGCAGAAGCAGGCACAAAACTAGAACTCGAGTACCTAGATCAGCGTTACCCAGCAACTGTTATAGCAGAACCCCTTTACGACCCTAAAATGGAAAAACTACTTAGTTAAGCAAAAAAAGAAGCTCGAGCTTTTAAACTCGAGCTTCTTGATAGATTTCTTTGATTTAGAAGATAACGGGTTTTACTTTGGTTTCGTATTCGCCTAGTTTGAATACAGCTTCTGAACCAATAAGTTCACTAGCTGCATTGCTGACGCTCACACCAAGAGTTAGCTCGAGTGTGTTTGTGCCGCCGGCTAAAACAATGGTGCCAACATCTTTTGCTATGTTGCCGTCGATGGCAATTGCAAAGAGTGCTTGTAATTGAGCCTTGTTGGCAGCAGATACAGTGTAACCGCATTGTAGCGCTGTGTCAGCGCAGCCTGCTTCTTTTGTTAATGTTACAGCTAATGGAGCAGCAGTAGGTACACCTGCAATGGGTGTTTCTAGCGTTTTTGCACTGTCAGATAATTTAAAGCTTAGAGTAAAGCTTGTTAGGTTTAAAGTTGCTGGATAAGTGCCACTTGTTGGTCGTGTAAGTTTAAAAGCGACATCATTAGCATAAGTTGCAACACCAAACGTTGTTTTTAGAGTATCTAAACCTTTAATTTTTGTGCCTTCAGCATCTGTTTGGTCAATATCTTCAAAGGTTTCGTTTATGCTAAAGGTTGCAGTTGCAGCTAAGGTTGTTAGAGCAGCGCCACTATCGACGAAACTGGCTGGGCTAAGTTCTGTACCTTCTGCGCCACCAAGGCCAAATGCGCCTTCAGGTATTTCTACTTCTGGTACAAATGCGTTTAAGACACCGCATGCAGAAAGTACTACTGCTAAGGCAACTGTGGTTAAGAGTATTGAGATTCGTTTCATTATTTTAAGCCTCCGAAAAGTTTTTGTCTGCACAGTTTGTGCATCCTTAATTTGACTATACTCTTCTTAGGGGGCCTTTAGGCATTAAATATTTCTCTAAATCACATTTTTGCTGGTTTAACCATTCTGTTTTTAAGATGGCGTATTGTAAGGTGCTTGACCAGCGTCCTTTAAACCACATGTCTTCTATAAATTCACCTTCTTTACGAAAGCCTAGTCGTTCTAAAAGTTTAGCTGAGCGATCATTTTTGGCATCTAACTGTGCAGAAATACGGTGTTTATCTTTTGTAAAAAGATGATTTACTAAGGCGCTAAGAGCCTCAGTCATGTAGCCGTTCTTTTGAAACTGGCTTGCTAGGGTGTAACCAATTTCAATTTGCCTACTATCTTCAAGTGTGTGCACAGCACAATCACCAATTAATTCATTTGTTTGTTTGAGCTCAATAGCTATTTGCTGCCACTTATCTGGCGTATCTTCCTTAAGGTCTTTTTGGTAATTCCAAAAGTCAAGAGCTTTCTCTTTGGTATAAGGTACATCCCAAGATTGATACTCTGCTACGCTAGGGTCAGACCTATAGCTTATAAATGCGGCTAAGTCTTCTTCCTTAAATCTTCTAAGTAAAAGTCTAGAGGTTTCAACAATAATCATGGTGCAAGTGTAGCAACTTGTATGCCTGCTTAGCTCAACTAGCTTTGTCTCTGAAAATCTTCACAGTTAAGAAGCTCGAGTGTTACGTTTGAACGAAACAACAGACAGACTTTGTTTAGAGATTTATACTTTGAACTTGTGAGATGTCCAAGTTGTGCTGTTCAAAATGCTGAGAATATGCGGTATTGCGGGCATTGTGGTAGTCCTTTGCAGACCCATTCGTTAACGCGTGAACGACGTAATGTGAGTGTTGTTTTTGTTGATTTGAGTGGCTTTAGTAGCTTGACGCGTGAGTTTGACCCTGAGCAGTTACGAGATTTAGCAGATGAGGTTCTTACGGTTGTTGCTGGGGTTATTGAAGATTATGATGGTTATGTTGATGCTTTTCAGGGGGATGGTCTGATTGCTTTGTTTGGTGCGCCGCACTCTCATCCTGATGATCCTGAGAGGGCTGTTAAGGCGGCAGCTGCTGCGTTAAGAGCTATAGAAAATGTTGGTAGGACTAAAGGGTTTACGCTTAAGGGGCGCGCGGGTGTAAATACGGGTGTGGTTATTGCGGGTGCGATTGGTTCAGGTCGGGTTAGAGATTACACGGTTATGGGTAGTGCGGTTAATTTGGCGGCTCGCCTAGAGAGTGCCGCTGTGCCGGGGCAGGTGTTTGTAGGGCCTGAAACACTTAAAGCAACCCGTCATTGCATGACGTATGAAACGGTATCACCTGTCTCTTTGCAGGGTTTTCCTAATATTACTGAAGTTTATAAACTGCTAGCCCTTAGTGAAGAAAAAGAAGATGATCCTTATTCAAAATTGAGCTTTGTAGGTCGAGAGTCTTTGCTGCAAGACTTAAAGGGTAGTTTTGAGGAGGTTTTACAAAGTCGAAAGTCTAGAACAGTTTGGTTAACAGGGGATGCGGGAATTGGTAAGACAAGATTAGCTCGAGAGTTTCTGAAAGTCATTAATGAACCAGATATTAAGTGGGTTTGGCTTGAGGAGCAGTCTTTAGACACCAGTGCTATGTGGCGACAATTGGTGAAACAAGTCTTTGATCTTGAAGATGAAGACTCGAGAAACTGGCTTCAAGAATTACGTGCTCAGCTAGACATTTATTTGCCCGGAGAACCCCGCTGGCAAAATTATATTTTGGGTAGTGTAGGTCTTGCTCAGAGTAAGCCTTGGCGCCGTTTAGAGAGACGTGGGGTTGATCGAACCTTTTTGGCGTGGCGTGACTTTCTAAAATCGCTTAGTCGCAAAGGTAAGGCGCATCCTTGTATTGTGCTGGTGATTGAGCATAGTTCTCAAGGCTCATCGTTTGGACAGTTTTTAGACTTACTACAGTCTGAAGATGCGCCTCTTTTTGTCTTAAGAACAAGTAGATCAGCCAGTAATTCAGAAGCTTCTTTAGAACTCGAGCTTCCGCCTTTGAGTCTTGAGGAGAGTCGTGCGCTTATTGACCAGTTGGCAAATCCTATTTTGAAAGTAGCAACCAATTCACTTGTGTTTCAGGTGGGGGGTGTACCTGCAAATATTCTTGAGTTGGGGCGTGCGCTTTCTATTACGCCACAAAGTTCGTTTTCGGGTTCTTTGGCTTCTTTACTACAAGCTCGCCTTGACATGCTATCTAAAGGTGCTAGGCAGCTTTTGGCTTATGCTGCCTTGACAGGTGAGCGTTCTTGGGAGGGCTTGGTCTTAAGTTTAGCTGACACGCAAGGAGCCACAGTTTTAGCTGAAGTTATGGAGAGCGAACTGCTAGTTAAAGAGGCAAGTTCTGACATTGAAGGTGAAAATGAGTACCGTTTTCAGAGTGAACTTCTGAGACGAGCAGTGCTGCGCATGATTCCTTTTAGTGAGCGGCCCTTGCTTCACTTAAAAATAGCAACCTGGCTTGAAACGCACGCACCTTTAGGTTTATCGGCCCTCATTGGTTTTCATTTTAAAGAAGGTAAGTCTCAAGAGGCTGCTTACCCGCATTACTTGTCAGCTGCAGATTTAGCGGTGAGTGAACAAGATATAAAACAAGCTTATGTTTATTTTGAAGAGTGTTTAAAGCTCGAGCTTTCGGGTTCTTTGCTGGCTGAGGCTGCATTGGCGTTTGCGCAGGCGGCTTTAAGTTATGAAGATTTTGATAAAGCCTTAACGCAACTTAACTTGGCAGATGAGTGGATAGAGTTATCGCAGGCTGATAAACGTGCGGAGTTACGTGAGGTTCATCTACAGTTATATGATGAACTTAATCAGATGATGGCTAAGTCATCCCAAGAACTTGACGAGGAAGATAATTCCGAAAAGGCCCATGCGTAAGCAAGATATTTTTGGCTTAAGCTTCTTTGCGACTTTGGGGCCTGCAAAGCTAGTTTTAAATGGCCTGAGTCAAGCGCCTCTTCAAATAGAGCTAGTTTTTCTTGACTAAAAAACCAGACATCTAGGCGTTCTTTTAGTGACCAGCCTGCACTTTCTAAAGATAAAAGATAGAGTTGCGTTATTCTTAGTAAATTTTGTTTTGCTGTGCTTGGTAAAAGACCAAGCTGTTTTAAGTACGCTGCAGCCCACTCAAAACCCAGCATAAGATTAAGTAATTCGGTTATTTCGCTAGGCAGCCTAAATGACGCTGCCAAAAAAACGGAATCTAACTGATGTAAAAGCCTAGCAGGATAATCTGCAGGTACTATCAGTTCAACACTTAGCTTCTTCGTACGTGAATACGCGACGCCATAAACACTACTATTGAGCATTGACCAGTCCTGTTTACTAAGAACAAGAAGCTCGAGCTTTGTATCTTTTTTTAAAGAAAGGTTAGCTGCTGTGTGTAGTTCGTTAAGAAAACTGTGAATTTGCCTTGCCCTTCTTTGATGATATGCCGAGTAATGAAGGTTTAAGTCAGACTCTGTTACAGTATTTAAATGTACAGCATTGTAAGCGGACATAAGTTCCTTATCTATATGCCTTGGTTAAAGTAAATCTACTATAGAACTTTGAGTTTTTGCGTTCTTAAAAAGGTTTTATTTGCAAACAAATTTGATAAACTTATGCAGATTTGGGCGTAAGAGAAGTCACCCTTATGATAAACGCTATCTGGTGCTTTCCTCTCCCAACAAGTAGGTTAGTTAAAGGTATAGTAGCTTTTTAGCTAGTCTCTAATGAAGGGTTTTTAAATGAATATAACGTTAATTGTATATTTTGTGCTTACGTTTATTGTAGGTTTGTTCATTGGTATGTTGTTTTTGCGGTTTCGAGTAAAAAGTAGCTTGGAAAAGGCAGAAAAAGTAGAAGGCTTAGAATCGAAAATACAAGATCAAGAACAAGAATTAGATAGTTTTAAAGAAGAAGTAAGTGATCATTTTATTGAAACTGCATCGCTGGTAAATCAAATGACGCAAAGTTACAAAGCTGTTTATGAACACCTTGAAAAAGGTGCTTATAAGCTTGTTGGCGAACAAGAGTTACAAGAGCGCCTTGCAAAAAAACAAGCGGAACTCGAGTTTATTGGTCAGCCTCGTTTGACAGATGAGGTAGTAGCTGAAGAGCTTGATGCTGATGAGGCTGTAGCAACTAGTGTTAACAATGTTCAAGAAGAAGCTAGTGACGAAGCTGAAGTTAAAGCAGTTCCTGAGGCTGAAATAGTGTCTGAAGCTCAAGTGATTGCTGAAGTTGGAGCGGTCAGTTCAGAAGAGGTCGAAACGTTTGTACTTGAGCTGCTTGGTGAATTTGAAGGAAATGAAGATGCAATAAATGCAATTGCTTCTACGCTAAATATGACGCCTGAAAAAACGCAAGAGATGCTAGAAAGAGCACCAGGCGTAATGACAAAAGGCATTACTGAAGAAAAAGCCAAAGAAATTCAGAGTGTTTTTAACGAACAAGGCCTAACAGCTGTCATTAATAAACAAACTTAATCGTGACTGTTTTCCAAATGAGGCTCGAGTCTTAATTTTTTGCCTATAGAACGACCGTACATGGCTTCTCTAAAGTCTTTGACTTCTGTTGGCGGTTGTACGAAGTCTTTGACATTCATCGCTTCTTTAGCTTCGAGTTGCCATTCGCTGTACTTGTTGAGTAAGGCAAGAGCAGTTCCACTTTCACTTTCTGCGTGGGCTTCTCTCGCTTTTTTGAGTTCAATGATGGTGTCACGCACGCCGTAAAGTGCGCCCACGCAAAATGAGTTTTTGTCTATGTCTTGGCGGCGTGTTCGTTTTTTGTAGGCTTGCCATTCGTTCTCTATACTTTGAATAACAAATTCACTAATGAGTTGTACGGTACTACGGTTACTATCTCGACCGTAAATGTAAAGGTCACCATAGCCTTTAGATTCTTTGTTACTTGGCCAGCAAACTGCGCAGCCATAAAGCGAAGCTATAAGACCTACCACACTGCGCTTCCAATTACTAATTC
>CAZWJZ010000089.1:0-10679 GCA_964634665.1 uncultured bacterium
TAAACAAAGCTATCTTGCATTCATAAGCTCGTTTTGCTGTTTCTAGATGGGGGCGTACATGGTTTTCGAATGCTTCTTCTGTTAACCTTACTGGGATCGTACTCATTAGAAGTCCTCTTTTCAACTTCTATGTTGCACGATCTTTTTTCTCTTTGCATAAGTCTCAACGACTTCATATACTTAAAGAAAAGCTAGTACTTGAAAAGGATTTTTAATGTCACAGCAGCCTTTTAGTAAAACAGAAGCCTTAGCCTTATGGTCACGCATGGTTGCAGGCTGGGCGCATAGTTTAGACTCGAGTGGGGCTCGAACACTTCTAGAGGGCGTACCAAACTCTGAAGATCAAGGTGGCTCACTTGAAGGTGTCACCCGAATGCTTTGGGGTTTAGGGGGGTGGCTGTCACAAAATAGAAGCACAACACTCGAGTGGCGCAATGAGCGCTTTGATTTAGCTGAGCTTACGAAGCAAGCACTTATTTCGGGTACTGACCCTAATTCGTTGGGTTATTGGGGGCTTAAGCCTAAGCGTGGTGAGTACGATCAGCGTACAGTTGAGTCTGGGCAGGTTGCTTTTGCTACGTGGCAAAGCCGGAAACATAGTTGGGATAAAATGACGCCGCAAGAGCAAACTCAGCTTGTTGCTTGGTTAGATAGGTTTGGGCAGCAACCTAAAACTTGGCATAATAATTGGGCGCTGTTTTGGTTACTTAATCATGCAGGGCGTAAGCACTTAGGTGCGAGTCATGACCAGCGATTAATGAACTCTGTGCTGGATTATCTTGAGGATGTTTACTGTGCTAATGGTTGGTATGACGACGGTAAAAAACGAGGGGTTAATCACTTTGATGATTACAACTATTGGGTCTTTGGTACTCATGTTTTAGCATGGGCGCAAATGGATGGGGATAGTCAAGTGGGGCGTAGAGATATGCTTTTAGAGCGGGTTCAAGAAAGCATGCTTCACTTTCCTTACTTTTTTGCAGCGAATGGTGCTTACACTGAGTATGGTCGTAGTCTTTCTTATAAGTTTGCTCGTTTAGCTGCGCCTTTATGGGCGTATAAGGCAGGCGTGTGGCCGCATTCTGTTGGCATGTTGCGTCGTTTGGTGGGTCGGCATATTCGTTGGTATGTCGATAGAGGCGCGCTTAGAGCAGATGGCACACTTAGGCAGTCTTTAACTGAACAAGGAAGTTTAGAAGTTCGTGAAACCTACATTGCAACAGGCTCGACTTACTGGGCAATGCTGGCATTTGGTGCCCTTTGGAGTTTACCTGATGATGACCCTTTTTGGACAACGCCCGAAGAAAAGCTACCTGTAGAGCAAGCTGATTTTACGAAGGTCTACCCAGAACCTGGCTGGGTACTTGTAGGCGATAAAGAAACAGGCGAGGTTCAGCGCTTTAATGCTAAAAGTGAAAAGTATGCCGCAAAATACGGCAAATATCTTTATGCCACAGCTGCACCTTTTAACGTTGGGCAAGTAGGCGGTCACTACAGCCCAGATAATATGCTTTGCCTTAGTAATGGTGAAACGCAGGCACATCGTTTAGGAAATCTGGCCTCAAGCGTAACTGAATCAGGCTGTTTACGTATGTGCTATGAACAAATAGTTTCAGGTGAAACTCATCTTATTGACACAACTATTATTACAAGAGGCGGTTGGCATTTACGCGCGCACCGTGTAAACTTAGCGGCAAACTCGAGCCAAGCCATTTCTGCAACTGAGGGCCCTTCCCCACTTGCTTATGTTGCAGGCTCGAGTCCTGTTGTAGAAAGCAATAAAGCGCAAGGTTGGGAGTTAGCCACTGAGTTTGGGCGACCTGAGGAGGGTAATCGTCATGTTGGTATTATGCGTTTAAGAGGCTATGACGGGCAAAAACAAGCCGCTCATTGGCAAGGTCGCCATGATCTAAACAGTGTCTATGGTGATTATGTACTGCCACTGCTAACGGTATCTAAACTAGAAGCTCAGCATGATTTAATTTGCCTTATATCGGTAGGGAAACACAGTATTGATTTTCAAAGCATTGCAGCATCCATACTGAGTGCAGACTGGCTAGAGGATGATAGCTTTAAACTCGAGCTTGCAGATGGCGCTATCATTTCAGTTCCTAGTCTTAAAGGAGGCTTATGAACTATACAACGTTAAACCAAACAGACATTCGCATATCCACCTTGGCTCTTGGTTGTTTTGCTTTTGCAGGTGGGCAAACATGGGGCGAACAAGATGAACAAGACTCGCTATCCACCCTAGAAGCCGCACTCGAGCTTGGCATTAGTTTTTTTGATACTGCTGAGGGTTACGGTGCGGGTTACTCAGAAGAGCTCCTTGGGCGCGTGTTTGAAGGTCGACGTGACCAAGTTGTTATTGCGACGAAAGCTAGCCCTAATCATTTAGCCCCCAAAGACTTAGAGGCTGCTTGTATCGCAAGTTTACGTCGTTTAAAAACAGATTATATTGACTTGTATCAAATTCACTGGCCTAATCGGGAGGTGCCTTTAGCTGATACCCTTGGTGCACTCGAGCAGCTCAAGTCAAAAGGCTTGATTCGCGCTATTGGTGTGAGTAATTTTGGCGTGCAAGACTTTACAGATGCACTCGAGTTGACGCCTGTGGTTAGTAATCAGTTGCCTTATAATTTGCTTTTTCGGGCTATTGAGTTTGATATTTTGCCTTTAGCTGAAAAGCATAATGTGAGCATTTTGCCGTATAGCCCTATTATGCAGGGCTTACTGACAGCTAAATTTAAAACTGCAGATGATGTGCCTGAAGGTCGCGCTAGAACCCGTCATTTTTCTGGCGGTCGCCCTCAAGCGGGTCATGGTGAAGCGGGCGCAGAAGCGCAAACCTTTGAAACGATTGAAAAGCTAAATGATGTGGCTGAGCGATTAGGGCAGCCTTTAACGCATGTTGCACTTGCTTGGTTACTGTATCAAAAAAGCGTACCTGCGGTTTTGGTGGGAGCTAGAAATGTTGAGCAACTTAAAAGTAACGTGGCTGCTGCGCAGTTAAGCTTAGAGCCTGATGTTATTAAGGAACTAAATGACCTTAGCGACCCGCTAAAGGCAAGCCTTGGCTCAAATGCAGACATGTGGAATGCTGGTAAAAACTCTCGTTATCGGTAAATTCAAACTGCAGCTAAAGATTGATAACAGCTAGTTTGGAGATGCTGAAACTCAATTATCAAGATACTCGAGTAAGGTTTTAGCTTCTCGCAAGAAAACCTCCGGACTGTCATTTTCAACAAACTCGAGCATAACTGGATGCTCTTTTGGGCTTATCTTAGCAATGTCCAAGTAATACAGCCATTCTTCTTTAGCTTCACTGAGTGGCCGGCGAATGCTTGGTTCAGGCCAATAAAACATATGGATGTTGGTTAGTTTTGCTAATACAGCTTTTAAGCCTTCAGCCCTGTAGGCTTGACTTCGGAAATGTGGCGGTTGCCAAAAAGAATAAAGATTAGGATGATTACAAGCGTTTAGTAAGCTCAAGGTAGCTTCATTTGTGTCAGTCAGCGTATTGCCATGAAACTCAAACGAAATGCTTATATTTTCTGGCGCAGCCAAATCAGCAATACGCCTCGCATCTTTTACCACTTCTTCGAAATAACTCTCAGATGCCTCACTCGAGCCTTTGGTCCCTGGCCAAACCCGAATGCTTGGTGCGCCTAAAGCCTTTGCCGTAGCCAATACAGAGGCAAAGCTTAGCTCTGCTTCACGTTCACCCACACGGTAATAAGACCCATAAGCTGCTGTTTTTAAGTCAGCCACCTGCATTAGCTGCTTAACTTCACTAGCTTTTTGAACATCACCATGAGGCACATGAATATCACCACCCCACTCAATACACTCGAGCTTAGCTTCTATTACCAGCGCTATAATTTCTTGTACAGAAAGCTTCCGGAACGTAACGGAACACAATCCGGGTTTTAGCTTGGCCATTTATGCCATCCTCTCTGCTTGTTCTTTAGTGACCCGCCACTGCAAAGGCTTATCTGCCAGGTAGCGTTGTAATTCTTCAAGCATGGCTTGACCAAGTCGCTCTCGCTCTTTTGCGGTTACACCAGCAATGTGCGGTGTAAGTAAAACATTAGGTAAATCGTACAGTAAAGATTCTCTAATAGGCGGTTCAATAGGGTCGGTGACATCTAAAATAGCGTAGAGGTCAGGTCGGTCTTGCATAACTTCAATAAGCGCAGCTTCATCAATCACCATTCCTCTGGCCGTATTAATAAAGGTTGCGCCTTCTTTCATGCTTGCAAAATGGTTTTTCTTTACCATTTTTCTTGTTTCTTCTAGGGCTGGTGTATGCAACGAAACAACATCTGATTCTTTAAAAACCACTTCTAAAGAAACACTTTTTATGCCTAAGTCACGCGCTTCCTCTTGGCTAAGAAATGGGTCATAAGCAATAATGTTTAAATCATGACGTTTCAAATGAGTTAAGACCGCACGGCCTATGCTACCTAATGAGATAAGCCCCACGGTACTACCATAAGCACCCGCTAAAGGCTTTTCTTTAGGAAAACTGCGAATATCCCGAAGTAATTTACTATAGTGCCAAAAGCTTTTTAGAGATAACAAAATAGTTGCGAGCGTATACTCAGCAACCGCAACTGCATTCAGTGCATAAGCACTCGAAACGCTAATAGATCGCTGCCAAAAAGCCTCAGTGGTAAATGCACGCAACGAACCTGCTGCGTAAAAAACCGCTTTTAAATTTGGTGCTTGTCTCAAAAAAGCTTCATCCATAAGGGGTGCCCCCCATGTAGACATAATCACTTCAACCTCTTTCAAAAGAGCTGGATTTTCTTTTATAGATGATGCTGTCTGAGGGTCTGCCCCTACATCTAAGAGCTGATTAATAGCATCAAGATGATGTTGCTTATAAACTTCTTTTAAGGCTTCAGGGCTTGCAATAAAAAGACCTTTAGGTTTTGTCATAAGTGCAATTAGAATAACAGGTCAATAAGGCTTAGATAAGCTTCAAATAGCCTCCAAGAGAATCAGAGCTTTAAACATTCTGACTTGAAACCCCTATCAAACAAAGAAAAAGCTCGGGCTTTTCTAAGCTGAAGATTTTAGTATTCAGATAGGTACTGCTTTAACTCCCAATCATGAACGGTTATGCGGTAGTCATCAAACTCGAGTGTTTTAGCCTCTATAAATTGTTCAAACACATGTTTGCCAAGTGCATCTCTTATGACTCTATCGCGGTGCATAACTCTTACCGCTTCTCGCAAGGTGGGTGGGAGTTCTTTGACTTTGTGTTTGCGCCTATCGCGTACACTCATTTCATAGATGTTTCTTTGGATGGGTGGGGGGGGTACAAGTTTTCTTTTTATGCCGTCCATACCTGCTGCTAGCATAACGGTTAAGGCTAAGTACGGGTTACAAGCAGGGTCAGGAATACGCATTTCACAGCGTGTACTCAGACCTCTTCTTGCTGGTATTCTTACCATGGCACTTCTATTTGATACTGACCAAGCAATGTTGGTGGGCGCTTCAAAGCCTGGGGTTAAGCGTTTGTAACTGTTCACAAGTGGGTTCGTTACCGCGGTCATGCTGGCAGCGTGATCTAGCAATCCTGCTGTAAACTGTAACGCTGTTTTGGAGAGTTGCAGGTCAGCTTTTTTATCATAAAAAGCATTTTCGCCATTTTTAAATAAAGACAAATGCATGTGCATGCCAGAACCATTTATGCTTTTTACAGGTTTCGGCATAAAGGTTGCATGTAAATTGTGAAGAAGTGCAATTCGTTTAACTACAAGTTTAAAAGTAGCAATATTATCTGCTGTTTTTAATGCGTCAGCATATTTAAAGTCAATTTCGTGCTGACCGGGCGCAACTTCATGGTGCGCTGCTTCTATCTCAAAACCCATTTCTACAAGAGCATTAACCATGTCCCTGCGAGCTTCTTCACCTTCATCAACTGGGGCTAAATCAAAGTAACCCGCTGAATCTTGCGTAACGGTTGTAGGTCTACCGTCAGCGTCACGTTTAAACAAGAAGAATTCGGGTTCTGTACCTGCGTACATGTTATCAAAACCAGTTTTTTGCAATTTCTCAATTTGATTTTTAAGTACGGTTCTAGGGTCGCCTTCAAAGGCTTTACCATCTGGGTAAGTCACATCACAAATAAGTCTTGCTACACCACCACGACTATTATCTTCAATAATGTCTGGGAAGACCAAAAAGGTATCATAGTCAGGTTTTAAGAGCATGTCTGATTCTTCAACTCTGGTAAACCCTTGTATGGATGAACCATCAAACATAACTTCGCCATTTAGGGCTTTTTCAAATTGTGATTCAGGTACTTCTACATTTTTGTTATGACCTAGTATGTCAGTAAATTGGAGTCGTAAAAACTTGACATTTTGTTCTTTTAGTTGTGCCTGTACAGTCTCTTTATCTTTTGTCATTTACATTCTCCCTTTTACATTTAACTAATTAAATATCCAACCCCTTCTCTTATTCTTACATACTGTTCACAAAAAAACAGCATTTTGTCGTAATTCAATTATCTATTTACGATTTTTTCGTACTAGAACAGCAAAAACACTTGTCTGTTGCGCCGGTTTCGCCTAAAGTATTCATTCTTTAAGTTTTCTTCAAAAAGCGTTCGCTTATTTCTTTTTGATTGATAGTAGAACTAGCTATTTAAAAATGTCTGAATCACCGCTAGGATTAGCTTTAAGTTTCTCTCTCAAAGCTTTAGTAGCTTCACGCTTAAGCTGAAAATCACTTGGTAGGCGCACCAAACTGCTAGCATCACCGTTAAATAGAATGAGCACACCATAAAGCCGTTCAGCAGCTTCTAAAGACACATAGCCATGAATCACGTCATTCAAAACCGCTTCAGGGTCACGCTCGAGTGGATCACCAAAGCCACCTCCACCCGGCGGGTTCAGACTAACGATTTGCTCAGACTCGAGCCACATGACGGTTTTAGGGGGATGTTTTTTACCATCTACTTTAAATTCTCCTTTACCTCCACTTTGCCCGCCATTTAGACCGGGTGCAGCAAATTCAGTGCGATCAATCATGGCTGAAAGGCTCCAGTTTCCTTGACCCCTATAGCTCACTTCGCTTGTTTGCCCTAGACCGCCCCGAAACTCACCAGCGCCACCCGAATCAATACGTAATTCACGTTTTGTTTGCACTATGGGTGTCAATATTTCAAAAACTTCAGCAGGTACACCTGCTACGCCACTCGGAAAGCCGGTGCTACTCAGACCATCTTTGTTGGGTCTTGCACCCATGCCACCCATTTGAAATAGGGTGCTGTTGCTAGCTTGCCCATTTTTAAAAGTCCCTCGCCATATTGTCATCCAACCGGGGTCAGCACTACCTGCGACAACGCCTTGCGGTAATGCGGGTGCAAGTGCACCTAAAATCAGACTTGGTATAAAATGCCCAACTAAGTGCCGTGAAGCTACAGCTGCACCTTCTTTACAGTTAAGAATTGAGCCCTCGGGTGCTGTTATGTTAACAGGTCTAAAGGCCCCTTCGTTATGCGGTACTTCTGGGCTTATGGCGGCTTTCATGGCAAAAGATGCATAGCCTTTGGTGTAGTTAAGCACAACGTTTATACCGCGTTTACTTTGTGGGGATGACCCTGCAAAATCAATATCAATCTCTCTATCTTTAATGGTCACCGTAACCGCAAGCTTTAGGGGTTCTTCAAAACCATCACTATAGGTCTCATTTTTGTAAACACCATTCGGGATTTTTTCTATGGCATCACGCATAGCTTTTTCAGAGCGCTTAATTATTTCATCAGCTAGAGGGTCAATGCTATCTAAGTCAAATTCTGCCATCATTTGTAACAGGCTTCGTTTACCCACGTCATTACAAGCCGTTTGGGCGTATAAGTCACCAATGGTTTCTTCTGGCGTTCTGACATTGGCCCGAATGATTTTAAAGAGTTCTTCATTAGGCTTTCCCTCACTAAAAAGCTTCATGATGGGAATACGCAGGCCTTCTTCAAAAATTTCTTGCGTTTCAGCAGATAAAATATGGCCACCAATATCTGCGGCGTGGCAGCAATTAGCAAAGTACGCAACAATCTTGCCTTGTTTAAATACAGGTGTCATGACGGTTAAATCGTTAATCTGCCCTGACGTCATCCACGGGTCATTCGTAATAAGCACATCACCCTCTTTAAGCGTTTCAGGGGGGTAAGCTTCAATAAAATGTTTAGCACCTGTCGCCATGGGGTTAATGTGACCCGGTGTACCTGTGAGTGACTGAGCAATCATGAGGGCGCGACTATCAAACACAGCGCAAGCTAAATCTTGAGATTCACGAACAATGGTACTAAAGGCAGTGCGCATAAGGGCTAGCTGCTGTTCATTGGCAACTGAGAGTAAGCGGTTCCATAAAACTTCTAAAAGAATAGGATTCATGCGTGACCTTTCAAAACGTAAGGCTTGACCTGTAACAAGCTAAGGCTAGAAAACAAGCTGAGCATAATCAGTTAAGCCCTGTCTTTAAATCAACAATAAGGTTGTGATGAGCATCTATAGAACAATGCGCTTCAGGACCCACAATTACTGTTAACTCTCGCTCTTCAACAATGGCAGGGCCTTCAAAGCAGTCGTTTGGAAAGAGTTTGTAGCGGTCATAAATTTTTGTTTTCACATAGCCATTTGCTTCAGGGAAATAGGCAAAGCGTTCACCCTTAATAGCGCTTAAGGTACGAGCTTCTTGAGACAAAGAAGCATCCGCTTGCTCAGATCTTTCTAAATTAACTGATACTTGAGGTCCCGAAGAGACCACACGCCAATTAAGAATTTCAAGCCCAACAGGCGGACCAAGCCGCTCATAAAGTTCTTTATAGGCAGCTTCAAACCCAACCTTAACTAGGCTTTCTTGACTCGAGCTTAGCTCACCCTTCGGCAGCTTAACGCGAATTTCGTGACCTTGACCACGGTAGCGCACATCAATAAATCGTTCATGCGTTATGTCTTTAAGAGCAACCCCTGAAGACTCGAGTAAGCTACTGCCTTCAGCTTGCATGCCGTTAAGTAACTGCTTAGCCTCTGACCAGTCAAACTGACCTAACATGACAGGCCATGAGCGCACAAAATCAAAAGAAAGGGGTGCTGATAAGAAACCCACAGTGCTCATAACACCTGCACCTAAAGGCGCAATAAGCGTAGGTGAATTAAGGGATAAAGCAATGCGGTAAGCATGCATAGGGCCAGCCCCACCAAACGCCAAAAGAGGAAAACGGCGTGGGTCTTTACCACGCTCTAAAGCATGGACTCGAGCTGCGTTTGCCATGTTCTCATTCGCAACTTGATGAATACCCCATGCTGCTTCTTCTAAAGAAAGCCCTAATTTGTCAGCTATTTTTTCTTTTATAACTTGCTTAGCAGCGTTAACATGGAGGCTCATTTTACCACCCAAGAAGTAACTTGGGTCGAGATACCCTAAAATAAGGTTAGCGTCTGTAACCGTGGGTTCATCTCCCCCATTGCCATAACAGACAGGTCCCGGCACAGAACTTGCTGAGTCAGGGCCAACTTTTAGCAAGCCAAGCGAATCCACTCGAGCGATTGAGCCGCCCCCTGTACCAATTTCAATAAGTTCAATAACAGGGATTTTTATGGGCAAACCTGAGCCTTTTTTGAAGCGGTACATCCTATCTACTTCAAACTCATGCGCAATCATGGGTTGCCCTTTATCAATCACACAAATTTTTGCGGTAGTACCCCCCATATCAAACGACAAAATATCTTCATAGCCTGCTGCTTTACCATAAGCATTTGCTGCCAGTGCACCCGCGGCAGGCCCCGACTCTAAAAGCCGAACAGGATAACGCATGGCCGTTTCAGCCGTAGCAATACCCCCACTTGAAAGCATAAGAAAGAAGCTACCCGAAAAGTTCATAGTTCTAAGACGATGTTCTAATTCACTCAGATAAGTCTCAACCAAATCTTGCACATAAACATTAGCAATCGTGGTAGATGCCCGTTCAAACTCACGAATTTCAGGTACAACATCACTCGAAATAGACACCCTGATGTGCGGCGCAAGCTCAGTAACAATAGCTCGAGCTTTTTCTTCATCTGCCGGGTTACTAAAACTATGCAAAAAACAAATCGCTATGGCTTCTATGCCTTTTTCACTTAATTCTTTGGTTAGTCTTTTTAGGTAAGCTTCATCAAGAGGTTTTTGTACGCTGCCATCTGCAAGGGTGCGCTGCGGAATGTCAAAACGTAAGTAACGCGGCACAAAAGGTTTAGGATTTTCCAGCATAAGATCATAAAGTTCATAACGATTCTCACGCCCAATCTCAACACTATCCCGAAAGCCTTCAGTGGCAAACAAAGCCGTTTTAGAACCCTTACGCTCAATCATGGCGTTAGTAACCAAGGTTGTCCCATGAATAATTTGACTCAACGCTTCAGGTGAAACAGAGGCAAGCTCGAGTGTTTCTGCTAACACGGTCCCAACTGCTTCAGATGGGTCATGCGGTGTGGTTAGGGTTTTACCAATAGTAAATTCCCCTGTTTCAGCATTAACAATAATCAGGTCAGTAAACGTACCCCCAATATCAACACCAACACGGTAAGGCTGCTTCATCAAACTGCCAAACCTTTAAATTTGCTTATTAACTTAGTGAAAGTGGAAGGTGAAAAGTGAAAAGTGTTAGTGGATTAGCGCGAAGC
>CAZWJZ010000089.1:10689-14622 GCA_964634665.1 uncultured bacterium
GGTGAAAAGTGAAAGGTAAAAACAATATCATTTAGCACTTTAAACCTTTCACTTTTCACTTTAAGCTGCTGTTCCATCTATAAATCTTCTATTTTTGGAAAGTCTTTTGGCGGCATAATATCTACCGTAGCGGAGCGCTGCTGCGCTAGCATGCCACCATCTACAAAAATGCTGTGACCTGAAACGTAACTAGAATCTTCACTAGCTAAAAAAACCGCAGCGCCTGTCATGTCAAAGGGTTCACCAATACGCTCTAAAGGTACATTTGCTCCTCGTAGTTTTCTATCTTCAATATTCATACCTGTCGTGTCAATTGAACCAGGAACCAGAATGTTCACGCGAATACCGTAAGGCCCAAGGTCAAGAGCAAGTGCTCTGCTCATTGCGTCAATACCACCTTTAGTAGCGTCATAAGCAACAAAAGCTCTATGCGCTTTGGTTGCACCTCCTGATGACATATTAATAATGGAACCAGAACCTTGTTTTGCCATAATAAAGGCAGCTTTATGACAACATAAAAAGGTGCCCGTTAGGTTGACACTAATTATCATGTCCCACCATGCTTTATCAGCTTCTAAAATGTGCTTCATGGGTGAAATAAGACCAGCATTGTTTACAAGAACATCTACACGACCGTAACTAGTCATGACTTGCTCAAACAGCGCTATAACACTTTCTTCACTACTAACATCTGTCTTTATAGCAATGGCAGACCCACCCGCTGACACAATGCCTTTAACAACCTGCTTTACGCCATCTTCATTAATGTCACTGGCAACAACTTTTGCACCCTCAGCAGCGTAACGCTCAGCAATGGCTTGACCAATTCCTTTAGCAGCTCCCGTAACAATACAAACTTTATTTTCTAAACGTTTTGACATAAATAGTTCCTTTCGTAATAACCGTAGCTTGCGAACCCTCGCTCAATACTGTGTTCTGGGCTTAATTATTGCCTAAGTCGCAGTCAGTCATCATCCTGAAGCTAACTTAGCTATAGCTGCATCAACCCTAACAGATTATTAGCAGACCTTTTCACTGAGCTTACCCAAATCTAGCTAAGCCAAAATCACTAATATCTATATTAGATTCCCCTGTAGTGACCAGTTGAGCTAAGCATTCACCAATAGCAGCTGAGAATTTAAAGCCATGGCCTGAGCAAGGTGACGCTAACACAATACGATTTGTGTCTGGATGCATGTCAAGAATGAAATGCTCATCTGGCGTTAAGGTGTAATGGCAAGATGACGCAGCTAAGCAGTTATTCGTTACGCCTTCAATATTAGGCACAACATAGCTCTCATAAAAAGCTTGCTGCTCAGCTATAGTAATTTCTTTCTTTACAGGTAAATCTGACATTTCAAGATACTGCTCCGTCATTAGTTTTAAGGCTTTAGTGCCTCCTTCAGCAACCGGAAAGGCACAAAAATAATCATTGCGATCTTGCTTAGTCCAAATCACAAAAGGAAATTTATCATGGTGAAACTGCTCTAAATCATCAGCTTCAAACCAAAAGATTTCTTGCCGATAAACCTTTAATAAGTTTTTTAGATGTTCAGGCATAAACTGCTGCATCCAAGCACCCGCAGTAAAAATCACTTTTTCAGCCTGATAGCTAGCCTTATTCGTCTTAACAAAAACAGCAGCATCTGTAAAGCTATAAGAAAGTACTTCTTCGTTTTGCTTTACAACTGCGCCTTTAGCTTGGGCAAGCTCGAGTTGTGTTTCTATGCATTTTTCGGGTCGTAATATGCCGCTTAAGGCTGAGTAGTAGGCATGGTCATTGTCTGTTACGTTTAGCATGGGAGCGTAGTCTTTAATGCCGTTTGCATTTAGTATTTTGTGTTCTATGCCATGCTTTTGCGCTATGCTTTGGGTGAGTTCTACAAAACCTGAGTGCCCATGAAAGCCTGCTCCGCCTTCCTTTGGTGCAATTATGAGCCCGCCTGAAGGATGAAAGAGGGTTTCTTTAGTGGCGTTTTCTATTTCAGCCCATAGTTCAAAGGAGCGTTTTATTAGGGGCTGGTAGAATTCTCCTTCTCCGTTAGCCCAGCGGGTTATGCGTGACTCACCATGTGAAGAGCCTTCGTTGTGAGGTAGCATAAATTTATCTATACCTAAAACGTTAACGCCTTGCTTAGCAAGGCTGTATAGACTTGCGCTACCCATGGCACCTAAGCCAACAACTATGACTTCATACGTGTTCATTGTTTACCTCGAATATGTCGTTTCATATGAGCCTACGCGGATTTTCAAAAACAGGCTTGTTTTCTAAAATGCGTTGGGGTGACAAAATACTTAAATCAAGACTAATTTTTTGTCCTAAGATGCATTCGCTTAAGTAACGACCTATCGCGTGACACTGCTGTAAGCCGTGTCCTGAAAAGCCATTAGCAAAATATAAGCCCTTTATATCTGGCCATTCACCAATAATGCCATTAGCATCTAAGGTATTGTAAGCATAAAGACCAGCCCACATTTTTGTCATTTTCAGCTGCTCGAGTTCGGGTAAGTAGTGGGCCAAGACAGGCCAAATGTATTCTTCGAAGCGTTCTTTGCTGCAACTAAAATCGTCGTAAGTTTCAGGATCACTTGCCAGTGCGCCACCTGTTGAAAAGTTACCTTCGGCTTCGTGAAACAAATAATTGCCTGTTGGTAAGAAAAAGGCTGGTAAGCGTTTGCTGGTTTTTATATGTGACTTTATAAAATAGACTTGTCTTTTTATGGGTTTTATAGGTAGCTTCACACCAATAGCTTCTGTTATTAGGTTAACCCATGCACCTGCGCTGGCGAGCACTACAGAAGAGTTAATCACATCGCCATTTTTGAGTTTGGCACCCGTGATTTCTTTAGCTGAACTTAGTAAGCACTCTACATCTGCTTCAATGTAACTTGCACCGAGTGATATGGCTTTGTTTCGGTAAGCTAGCAACATATCTAAAGGCGAGAACGAGCCATCTTTTGGGCCAAATGTAGCCCCTACGCAGTCATCAAGATTAAAATGCGGATAGATTGCCTTAACTTCAGCTGGCTCGAGCCACTGAACATCAGCACCTAAACTTTGCTGTCTAGCTAGCCCTTCAAGAGCAGCCTCTTTGCTTTCTTCATTAACAATAAAAAGATTACCTTCTTGCTTAAAGGCAATATCGACTTTTTTGCCATCTACTGCCATGTCTTGCGCAAAGCTTTTGTAGACTTCTTGACCATAAAGTGACATTTGAATGTTTTCTTTAAGATTAAATTGAATACGTTGATTACCATCTGAAAGCACGCTGCTAGATTTATGGTAAGACGCGTCTTTTTCTATGACGGTGACCTTAAGATTAGGATTAGCTTTTAGTAAATAATAAGCGGTAGCGCTACCCATAACTGCGCCACCAACAATAACTACATCTACGGTTTTGCTAGCCATGTTTTAATCCTTTTGCTCTCTGGCTTCAAGCTTTTCAATAGCTCCAGCTGCTTCTTTCCAAGCACTAAAACCACCTTCTATATGGGCAACATTTGTTATGCCCATATCTTGCAAGGCTTTAGTAGCCAAAGCACTACGCCAAGCAGAACCACAGTAAAGCACAAATTCTTTATCTTCTTGCGCAAATACCTCTTTATGATAAGGGCTTTCAGGATCAACCCAAAACTCGAGCATGCCTCTTGGGGCATGCACAGCGTTGGGTAATTTGCCTTGCTTTTCTAATTCACGAATGTCACGAATATCCACCAACACAACCTTATCGTTTGTTAGCAACTCGAGTGCTTCTTTTAGAGGGTAGGTTTTTATTTCTTTATTGGCTTCTGCTATAAGGTCTTTGTAGCCTTTTTTTAGAGTCATACCTTGCTTCCTTTTACTGGGCTGTGGTCGGGTAACTAATGGGGTCAATCACGGCTTCTATTACACAGGCTTTGCCTTTAGAAAGTACATCTTGAAATACTTGTTCG
>CAZWJZ010000090.1:0-14586 GCA_964634665.1 uncultured bacterium
AGTGGCAAAGTAAACGGTCACGCAAACCCAGAACCAGAAACCCTAAGCCCTGTAGCTATACGCATGCATGGCGATAATGGCTTTTCGCCACTAGCACTCGAGCGTGGTATTCCTTTAGTCGCAGAGGCTGCTAAGAAAAGTGGTATTGCGGTTCTTACAGTTGTAAAGAGTTTTCATTTTGCAGCGCTTTGGCCCGAAACAGAAGCCTTGGCTGAGCAGGGCTTGGTGGGTTTGGCCTGCACTGCGCATACACCTATGGTTGCGCCTTATGGTGCTAAGAAAGCTATGTTTAGTACAAATCCCATTTCGTTTGCTTGGCCTAGAGCTAATAAGCCTCCTTACGCGTTTGATATGGCAACAGCAGCTCGAGCCATGGGAGATGTCATGATTGCCGCTAGAGATGGTCATGACTTACCTGTTGGAACAGGTATTGATGATGAGGGTAACGCAACAACAGAGGCTCAAAAAATTTTAGATGGTGGTGTGCTGCTACCTTTTGGTGGTTACAAAGGCTCAGCTATTGCAACGATGATTGAGCTTTTAAGTGCAGGCTTAATTGGGGAGGTCTTTAGCTATGAAGCAGGGGAGGCTGACAATAAAGATGGTGGCCCTGCTAAAGGCGGAGAATTTATAGTTGCCATGTCACCAGAGATTCTTGCAGGTCCTGATTGGCAAGAGCACAGCGAAGCTTTTTTAAGTCGTCTAGAAAGTATGGAGGGCGTAAGGTTGCCCGGTAAAAGACGTCATACAAATCGCCTATCTGAAGCGTCAAGAAAGATAAAAACAGATTTGCTTGCCAAGATTCAAGCTTTGCTATAAAAGTAGTTTGAATGAGGATTGAGGTTCTCAAGAGCCTTTTTAGTTGTTTTGATTTAGAGGCATAAGCTTAGTGCTGAGTTTCTAGAAGGAGCTAAACGATGAATGAACGCAAAGATTTAATGCAATATGTTGAATCACATGAAGGCATTCACACTGTACGTGGTGGAGGGGCAGATAACCGAAGTTGGAATGGTATACGTTACAAAACTGGCTTATCAGGTAAAAATGTAGGTTCAAAAGGTCTCTCTATGAATTTGGCTACCGTACCTAAAGGTGCCATTGCTTATGCGCATATTCATGAAGGGTTTGAAGTCATGCTGTTTATTTTAGAAGGGAAAGTACGCCATGATTTTGGCCCTGACTTAATCTACTCGGTAGAAAATGAGGCAGGAGACTTTATTTATATTGAACCTGGCGTACCGCATGAGGTCTTTAATATTGGTGAGGGTGAACTAAAAGCCATGGTGGCTCGCTCTGCGGCAGATGAGTGGGATAAAATTGTTGATTACCCTTCTAAGCACAGACCAAGCGCAAATGAAAGCATTGAAAAAGAAAGCGAAGGGGCATAGAAGCAGAATTGCGCATTAAAGCTTGATAGCCCCTTGAGACCTTAGAGCTTCGTTAGTCATTCGGCAGTAAGTCAAATTGCTGCTGCACTAAGCCCCTGATTTTCAAATGTATGAACTGAAACTAGCTCGAGTATTCATGTAATCACTCTTTACTAAGAAATAGGTAACGCCTTTTGAAACAAAAATCGACGTCCTTTGCGGAATTTGTTGCTTTAATCGCATTTATGATTTCTCTGGTGGCGCTTTCTATAGATGCCATGCTGCCTGCTCTACCAAAAATAGGTCAAGATTTAGGTGTTTTAAGACCTAATGATAATCAACTTATCATTTCGGTCTTGCTTTTGGGCAGCTTTTCTATGGCCCTTTATCTGACAGTATGGGTCGTAAAAAACCCATTTTTATGGGCTTTGGTATTTTTATTTTGGGTTGCTTACTTTCTTTATTTGCGCCTACTTACCCAATTATGCTGGCAGGTAGAGTACTGCAGGGTTTAGGTATGGCTGGCCCTCGAGCTGTTAGTACGGCGCTTGTGCGTGACCTGTACGAGGGTGACAAAATGGCTAAAGTTATGTCTTACGTCATGACGGTGTTTATTCTTGTACCCATGATTGCGCCTGCTTATGGGCAAACTATTATTGCTTGGGCTGGCTGGCGTGCCATATTTGCAAGTTTTATTGGATTGTCAGTACTCATTTGTTTATGGTTTGCTTTTAGACAAGCAGAAACTTTAGTGCTTGAAAAACGTAAGCCTTTTTCAATGAAACGCATTTTATATGTCAGTAAAGAAGTCATAACAACTAAAGTGGCTTTTGCTTACACACTTGCTGCGGGTCTTATAAGTGGCGCGTTTTTGGGATATTTAAATTCTGCCCAGCAAATCTTTCAAGACCAGTACCAGCTTGGTAATCGCTTTCCTTTGTACTTTGCCATTATTGCTCTTGGCATAGGTGCGGCATCCTTTGTAAATGCGCAACTAGTAATGCGTTACGGCATGAAGCGTCTTGCCAAACTAGCCTTAAACACACTCACTGTGCTTTCCGTGATTGCATTTGTTATTGCCTTTGCTCAGCAAGGCAATCCGCCCCTTTGGCAACTCATGACTTATCTAATGACCAGCTTTTTTTGCGTGGGTATATTGTTTGGAAATTTAAACGCGCTCGCCATGGAGCCTCTTGGGCATGTGGCTGGTATAGGCGCAGCCATAGTGGGTTCACTTTCAACGTTTATATCAGTTCCTTTAGGCATATGGGTAGGTCTAAGTTATAACAACACCATATTACCCCTAATAACAGGACTTGTGGTACTAGGCGCACTAAGCATTGTGGTAATGCGCTGGGCAGAATCTTAAAAATTAACTCGAGCTTACAAGTTCACCGTTTGTGACTATGATTGTGCCGTTTTTAATAACGTAACTGCGTGTGGGTTGCTCAATCACAGCTTGGGCTGGGGTTTCTGCCTGCATCAGGATAAGGTCAGCGCGTTTACCTACCGCTAGGCCATAATCAGCATCTTTCATGATGTGAGCACTCTGCTGAGTCGCAATATCAAGTAGCATTTCTATATCTTCATCTTTACGGTAGTTACTACGGTAAGCCAATAATTTGACACGCTCGAGTATGTCAGCGGTGTTGTAGGGGCTCCATGTGTCTCTTATGCCATCTGTGCCTGTGCAGAGTTGCACGCCTGCTTGATAGAGTTTTTTTATGGGTGGAAAGTTAGTACTGCCTGAGCCTAGTGTCATGATGCTAATGTTGCTTTCTAGGAGTTGCTCTATAAGCTTATCGAGGTAAGTATCAGGTATTTGACCAAGGCAAAAGCAGTGACTTATGGTTACTTTGTTTTGCATGCTAAGGGCTTTGCTTCGTTCAATAATCAGTTCAACAGAAAAGGCACCTAGTTCGCTGGGTTCATGCAAGTGTATGTCTAGTTCTACGTTGTAGCGTTCAGCCAGTTCAAAGATAATGTCAAGATGCTTTCTAGGGTCTCGGTCTATGACGCTTGGGTCAAGGCCACCCATAACGTCTGCACCTTGTTTTAGAGCTTCTTCAAGTAATTCAGTTGTTCCTTTTCTTATGAGCATGCCGCTTTGCGGAAAAGCAACACTTTGCAGGGTCATAAGGTCTTGGTAGCGTTCTTTTGTTCTCATGACGCCTTCAAAGTTACTTAAGCCCGCTTCGGTATCTATATCAACATGAGTTCGTATATGGGTTGCTCCTAGCTGCAAAGAAGCTTCTACTTCTTTAGCAGATTGAGCTTCTACTGAAATTGCGTTAGTCTTGCGATACGTTCGCTCAAAATCCACAAAATCTTTAATGCGTGAGCCAGGTACTTGGTTTTTATGCCAAGGTAAACCAAGCAGGTTCTTATCTATGTGCGCATGAGCATTTACAAGGCTAGGCAGGGCAAGTTGATTTTCGGCATCAAGTACAGCACCATCGCTGTTAGATGCACTTAGATTAGGCTCGAGCTTTCTTATGAAGCCTTTTTCTATGAGCATGTCAACGCTTTGTTTGCCCCAAGGCCGTAGGTTCTTAATGAGTAGTTTTGGGTTTTGAGAGTCATTCATGAGCTTAGAATACGCTATAGCAAGTCGGAAAGCCTGCCATACGTGTCTTCTTTAAGCGTTCGTTTAGAGCGTTCCTAAAATCTTATCCATAACCCAAGCTGTATGCAAAGCTGTTGCACCTGTAGAAGGATGCGTTTGTTCATTAGCTAAATGCTTTTTGATGTTTCCAACATGATAAAGCTGAATGTGTTTAGGATGCTCAATATTGAGTTCTTGCGTGCCAGCCTGATTCTCTAGAACAATAGGCTTCTCGGCAAAGACAGAAAAACGAATGCTTCCCTGACTGCCATAAAGAGTCACCTCATCCTCTTGAGCACTCGAGCCAAAATTCCAAGTACCTGAACCCGTTATGTTCTTTTCATGCAGCCAGCAAGCCGTAATGGCATCTTTAGCACTGTAAAGCTTCTGCTGATTAACACTAATGCCTTTAGCCTCACTAATGTCACCAACTAAGAAGCATAAAAGATCAAGCCCATGACTTGCCAAATCATCAAAATAACCACCACTTGCAATACTCGAGTTGGTCCGCCAATTAGCTGCTTTAGATAAATCAAGTTCACTAGCAGGCTTGCTTAAATGTAAGCTGACATGCCTTAAGTCACCAATTTCTGCAGACTCGAGCCATGTTTTTACTTGGGTGAATCTGGGTAGTGAGCGCCTGTAGTAAGCGACAAACAGAGGTAAGTCTTTTTCTTTGAAGGCTTCGTAGATTTCAAGGGAGTCTTGGTAGCTTGGGGCCATTGGTTTTTCTATGCAGCAGGGCTTGTTGGCTTTGGCTACTTTGAGTGCGTATTCTTTGTGGCTGTCTGGTGGCGTGGCTATATAAATAGCGTCAATAGCATCATTAAATATAAGCTCATCAGCATCATTTGAGTAATGTGCTACCTTGTGCCGAGTGGCGTAATCTTTGGCTTTGCTAAGGTCACGACGCATGACGGAACTTAATTCAAAGCCTTGGGTTTGCTGATAGGCTGGCCCGCTTTTTACTTCAGTGACATTGCCACAACCAATAATGCCCCAACGAATGGTAGTTTGCATCATGCTAAGCATAATACTCTGGCGCATTGCTAAGCTTTGTCAATTACTTAAGCATGCCCTTAAATTAATGTGTAATGCTTAGCTTAACTAAGCTTCAAGGCGGCTTTAAGTGTTCGGTTACGGCAAAGGAGAAAGTAAATGCTAAGAGATCATTTTCCTATATTTAAAAGCAAAACCTTTATTAACAGTTGCTCGAAAGGTGCGTTATCTTATGAAGTTATAGCAGCTTATGAAGCGTACCTAAAAGATTGGGAGCAGCTAGGTTCACCTTGGGATGTCTGGGTAGGAAAGCTAGAAGAAACTCGAGCAGTCTTTGCTGATCTTGTCAATGCAAACCCTAATGAAATAGCCGTAACAAGCTCTGTTTCTGCTGCCGTGAGTGCCTTAGCAAGTGCGTTTGATTTTTCTGGCAAGCGTAATAAAATAATTGTGAGTGACTTTGAGTTCCCAACCGTTGCACAAATCTGGCATGCGCAGTCATTGCGAGGCGCTAAGGTTGTTCATGCTTCTGAAAAAGAAGGACAAGTTCCGCTAGAGGCTTTCGAGAAACTTATAGATGAAGATACAGCCCTCGTAGCTATTGCGCACGTTTGTTACCGCAATGGCGCAATGCAAGACATAAAAGGCATCATAGAGCTAGCCCACAAATATGGTGCATTGGTTTTGCTTGACTCTTACCAAGCGCTTGGCATTATGCCCATAGATGTAAAAGCGCTACAAGTTGATTTTATGGTGGGGGGTGCTTTGAAGTATCTGCTGGGTTCATCTGGAACAGGGTTCATGTATGTAAAAGAAGAGCTCATAGAAACACTCGAGCCGACCAGTACGGGTTGGTTTGCTCAGGCAGATGTCATGGCGCTTGATATTTATGCGCATGAGCCTTCAGCTAGCGCTAGGCGCTTTGAATCGGGAACGCCGGCTAACCCTAATTTGTATGCAGCTTTAGCAGGTATGAAGCTCATTAAAAAGGCTGGTGTGATTAATATTTATAATCACTTAACAACACTCACAACAGCTATTAAAGATGCTGCTAATGAACAAGGCTACGTCATTACAACCCCTAAAGAGCATGGCCCTATGATTGCCTTAAAATCAAAGGATGTTGAAACTCTAGTGAGCAAACTAGCTGAAGAAGCCATTATTGTTTCTAGTCGAGATGGTAATTTAAGAATTTCACCTCATCTTTATAACTCAGTAGCAGATATTGATTTGCTTATGACAGCAGTAAATAAATGCGAAGCTCTACTGGTAAAAAAACAGGCTTAATGTACATGTATTTCAGACTTAAAGAACTTGAATAATTAATAAAGTCTAGGTCAAGCTTGGATAAGATTTACTTTGCTTTTTTCGACTCAAAAGGTAAACTTAGACTCAGTATAAAAATAAACGAAATAAACGCCTAGGAGCAAACATGAGCGAACACATACTCATAAGTCAAGAAAACAATATTCTCACCCTAACCATGAACCGTCCTGAAAAGAAAAACGCCATCACCAGTGCCATGTACGCAACCCTAGCTGAACACCTAGAAAACGCAAACACAAACCCAGATATACGCGTAGTTGTAATAACAGGAGCAGGTGACAGCTTCACCAGTGGGAATGACATAAACGACTTCTTACAAAACCCACCCACCAACGAAAACAGTACGGTAAGCAAATTCTTAAGAGCCATAGCCAGCCTAGAAAAACCCCTAATCGCAAGTATAAGTGGTGTCGCAATAGGCGTAGGCACAACCCTACTTTTGCACTGCGACTTCGCCTACGCAAGTGAAACAGCCATCTTCCAAATGCCTTTTGTTGATTTAGCTTTAGTACCCGAAGCGGCATCTAGCTATCTACTACCTCAAATGATGGGTCACCGTAAAGCTGCAGAACTCATTATGCTAAGCAAAAAATATGCTGCTCAAGAAGCCCAAGAGCTCGGGCTGATTAATCAGGTCACAAGTGACCTTAAAACTACAACGCAAGAAACTGCAAACGCACTTGTGCAAAAAGCACCCGAGGCACTCCGTTTAAGCAAAATGCTACTCAAAAAAGGTAATGCTCAAACTGTCAAAGAAACCATGCAAACAGAGGGCGCGCTTTTTATGAAACGCTTACAAAGCCCTGAAGCTATGGAAGTTATGCAAGCCTTCACGCAAAAAAGACAACCTGATTTCTCTAAATTTGCTTAAAAGATAAGTAAACTCAACTTTTGAGTATTCTGTTACTGAGCGGATATTAGCCTTAGATTGTATTAGCCGTTACGCTTGGGTTAGCTTTGTGCCTAGCTTGACAGTTTAGTGACAAACCTAGATGCCTGAGTCTTTACAGTTGAACTATGAGTCAAGGACCTACTGCTATTGTCATGATGAACTTGGGTGGACCTAAATCTTTAAATGAAGTTCAACCTTTTTTACTTAAATTATTTGAAGATCGAGAAATTATTCAGCTTCCTGTTCAAGATTTCTTAGGGCCGTTTATTGCGCGTCGCCGTACCAAAAGTGTGCAAAATAACTATGCAGATATAGGTGGCGGTAGCCCCATTTTAGATTGGACTGAAGAACAAGGTAGAGGCATGTGTGAGCGTTTAGATGTACTTTCGCCTGAAACTGCGCCGCATAAGTTTTACGTTGCCTTTCGTTATATTGATCCTTTTAGTGATGATGCACTAGAAGCCATGAAAGCTGATGGAGTTAAGCGTGCTATAGCCTTTACGCAATACCCGCAGTTTAGTTGCTCAACAACAGGTAGTTCGCTTAATGAATTATGGCGTGCGTCTAAACGGGTTGGTGTTGAGACTGAGTTTGACTGGAGTGTGATTGATCGCTGGCATTCGCATCCTCGTTTTATTGAGGCTATGACTGAAACGGTTAAGCAGGGCTTAGCGCAGTTTAGCCCTGAAGAGCAAGAAGATGTACTGGTTTTGTTTAGTGCGCATTCTTTACCTATGGATGTGATTAATCGTGGGGATGCCTATCCTGCTGAGGTGGGTGCTACGGTTCATGAGGTTATGAAGCGCCTGAATTATGCTTATGAGTATATGCTTGCTTATCAGTCAGATGTTGGGCCGGTGCCTTGGTTAGGGCCAAGTACGGAAACCGTACTTGAAGAATTAGGGCATAAGAAACGTAAGAATGTTTTGGTGGTAGGGGTTGCTTTTACGAGTGATCATATTGAGACCTTGCATGAGCTGGATATTGAATATGGCGAGCTGGCGCACGAGGCAGGTATTAGCAATTACAAACGTGCGCCAGCTTTGAATGGTTTGCCTTTATTTCAAGATGCTTTGGCGGAAATAGTAGCTGAGCATTTGGCATCTGGTGAGGCTTGTACTAAGCAATATGGTTTGCGTTGTGCAGGTTGTGTGAACCCGCAATGTAGGAATATTTTGAACCCAGTTGCACCTTATAAGCGTACTAATGTTAGTGCTTCGCCTAAGAATAAACTGTATAAGGCAAGTTAGATTTGCTTCTTGATTTTTGGCTAATAGATGTTCCGTAAAATTTTGTAATAGTACAGATTGTAAGCTGGGTGCATAAAAAATATCATCTCTTACAAGCTTACAACCTCACCGAAAAATGTATAGACCAGAACTTTGCACAAGCTCGTTTAAGTGAACTGTGGCAAGGTAATACTAAGCTGAATTATAAAGGTCGTAAGACTTTATAATTCCGACCTAGGCGAGTATGCTCAGACTCCTTCGGTCTTATGACAAGATTAAATCAGGTTAGTATAGGTACCGTAATCAGCAGCTTTGGACTGTCGCTTATTTAAATCGCTAAGTATCTCCAGGGTGAATTTGCATTTTGCACATTCACCCGAGCAGAGCGATTGTCACGAAGTACCGAGCGAAGCGTACGGATAGACCCATTCAGTATTTTGCAAACCTTCTATGGAGTAACTTAATTTTCAAAACCAAATCTAAAGCACACTTTCAGGTGCACTTTTTTATGCAAGCAGTAAATAGTTTACAATTTTAGTAAGCTACACTTTTGTTTTTCTAAAAGCGATAAACTGAACTTTGAGAACAGAGGTGCTTACCATGAATAAACTCCAAAGCCTACTTGATTCAAAAGACTGGTTACTTGCAGACGGTGCAATGGGTACAAACTTATTTGCCATGGGTTTAAAGCAAGGTGACCCACCAGAAACATGGAATACCAAGCATCCTGAAAAACTAGTAGAACTACACTCGAGTATGATTGCTGCGGGTGCAGATATTATTTTGACGAATTCGTTTGGCGGTACGCGTAATCGACTTAAGTTGCATCCGGGTTTAGAAGATGACTGTTTTGCGCTTAATAAGCGTGCGGCTGAGTTAGCTAGCGAGGCGGTTAAAGCTAGTGGGCGAGAGGTTGTCATTGCAGGTTCTATGGGGCCGACAGGTGATTTGTATGAACCTATTGGACCTTTGAGCATTGCCGAGGGCGCTAAAGCTTTTAAAGAGCAAGCTGAGGGTTTAGCGGCGGGTGGCGCTGATGTTTTATGGTTAGAAACCTTATCTTCTTTAGAAGAAGTTGAGGCTGCTATTACAGGCGCGTCAGGTACGAGTTTGCCGTTTGTCGTGACCGTAAGTTTTGACTCTAACGGTAAAACCATGATGGGCTTATCACCAGTAGAATTTGCAGATTGGGTGCGTAAGCTAAGCGTACAGCCCATCGCTTTTGGGGCAAATTGTGGTTCAGGTACGCCAGATTTAGCAGCTTGTTTGCTAGCTATAACTGAGCAAGATCAAACTGATGTGCTGGTGGCTAAAAGCAATGCTGGCATACCTGAATTTAAAGAGGGTGAATTTATTTATTCAGGTACACCAGAGCACATGGCTAAGTATGCACTTATCATGCGTGACATGGGTGCAAAAATCATTGGGGGATGCTGCGGTACTACGCCAGAGCATTTAAAGGTCATGCGCACAGCTTTAGAGCAAACACCCAAAGCTGAAAAACCAAGCATAGACACCATACAATCTGAATTGGGTAGTCTTAATTTGCCAAACGCAACATCATCAGGTAGAAAAGTAACTCGAGAGGGAAGACGAGGTCGGCGCACTTAGAGAATAGGGAAGCTCGAGTTTTGCTAATCTTGAAAGCACTTAATAATTTAAGGCATTATTAGTTGATTGTTAAGGACGATAATCATGACGTTTCAAGAAGCCATGCAAACGCTCGAAGCTTCTGGTACAGAGCAAACTAGAAAAACCTACGCTAAGCATGGTGTAAAAAACGAACTGTTTGGTGTTAGTTACGGGAACTTGGGAAAGCTCACAAAAAAAATAAAACAAGACCACGCTTTAGCTTTAGAACTCTGGCAAAGGCAAAATCATGATGCCATGATTCTAACCACCATGATTGCTAACCCAAAAGAACTAGGCCCTGAGATAGCAGAGCTTTGGTCACAAGACTTAGATAATTACGTCATTACCGATGCATTTACTGCTCTAATGTCTAAAACAGCCTTCATGCAAGAAAAAATGCAAGCTTGGATGCACGCAGAAGAAGAATTTGTAGGACAAACAGGCTGGGCCTTACTAGGTTACTTAGCAGGTATGAATAAAACCCTGCCAGACAGCTATTTTGAACCTTACCTTGAAGAAATAGAAACAAGCATTCATGAGCAAAAAAACCGTGTAAAACACAGCATGAATCAAGCGCTTATAGGCATTGGGGTTCGCAGCCCACAACTAGAAAAATGCGCTAATGAAGTAGCAAAAGCAATTGGAAACCTAAATGTGGATCATGGTGAAACAAACTGTAAAACACCAGATGCTGCATCTTATATTAAGAAAACTGTTAATCGAAGAGGGTTTGTATTAGTAAGCGCTTAAGATAAAAACCAAGTCGTATGCAAAGCTAATCTAAAGTTCTTAAAGAATTCAGAAATAGGCCAATGCCACCTGCAAGTAAAACCAAAATGATTAGTAAGTCAAACGCAGACATATTAGTAAATTCAAAACGAATGCTACGCAAGACACCAAACACAAGCGCTAACACTGAGCCAGCTGCTAAAACCCAACCCAAGTAATTCTTACGATTATAAAAAACCATCGCAATACCAAACATAAAAGGAATCAGCAGCATACCGCTTGTTAAATTAAAATTACCAAAACGATACAAGCCGCCACCCAAACCAAAACCCGAAGTCACCCGAATCGAATCAAGAAACAAGTAACCCCCACCAATCATCATGGCAAGTCCAATAATAAACTGGACAATGCCACCTTCTGTACCACCAGCACCTCTAGGCATAAGCAATAGTGTACCCCGAAATACCCCAAAGGGCGTCACTCAAAAGAAGCATTAAAACTGCAGGTCAGTACTACAGCTTTTGAAAACAAAAAAATAATGTACGATGCAGCGTGCTAGCCAGCGTTGCTGTAACCACCCAAGACAAAACACTCGAGCTTAAAGCGCGTGCTTTAGCTGAATCGCTAGCTTTGCCTTTCGCTAGCAACGCAGATTACCTACTTAGATTAAGTTCTGAAAAGCTCGAGCTTGTTAAACCCGATAGTCAAACAACCCCATTGTTTGTTGATTTCTCAAGCTTTGTTTTCCGGCAGGGTAAAGAACCTATCGTTAAGGCAGTGGGTGCAAAAGGTAATTACAAACCTTTTGTATTGGATGTCACAGCAGGCTTAGGTCAAGATGCTTTTGTGCTGGCAGCAAGTGGTTGTAGGGTTAGCATGTGTGAACGCTCAAAGGTTGTTGCGGCACTATTGCAAGACGGTATTACTCGAGCGTCTGAAAGCTCAACGTTAAATGAAATTGTTGCTCGTATGACTTTAGTGCAGGCTGATGCTTTGAGCTATTTGCAAGACTTAAGAATTCAGCCTGATGTTATTTATCTTGATCCTATGTACCCTGAATCGGGAAAGCGAGCAGCTAAACGAAAAAGCATGACCTTTTTTAGGGATATTCTTGGTGATGATTTAGACGCACATAAATTGCTAGATGCTGCCTTAGGAAAAGCAAGCAAGCGTGTTGTGGTTAAAAGACCTTTTAAAGCTGGCTTCTTAAATGAACAAAAACCAAGTGCTCAAATGCTAGGCAAAACAACGCGTTTTGATATTTATATACCTATTCACTGAAGTTATTGCAGCAATGATTAGTTCGATTGAGCTAGCTGAAAAAAAGGTGGTCGGTTTTGGTACATGTTTTTCTGTACAGCTAAGCATAATTCTTAAGACTGTTTTCATAGACCTCAAAAGTGCTTGCAAGCCTAATTCCTACTCAGGTATTCTTATGAAGCCAGCTTAAGCCTTAGTATGCGTTTGGCTTAGTGGTTTAAAGGAGTTCGGAATGAAGAAATTATTAGCTATCGTTGCTGCACTACTCGTATCTGTAAGCTTGGCTCAACTGCCTGACTTAGAAGGCCGTGTTCTTAACATTGGTTCAGATACAACCTACCCGCCTATGGAAACCATCAACCCAGAAACAGGCGAAGTTGAAGGTTTTGATGTTGATGTCATGAACCTACTTTGTGAGCAACTCAACTGTGTCGCTAACTTCGTAACAACCAACTGGGATGGTATTTTTACTGCCTTAGCACAAGGTGAATTTGACATGGTTGTTTCAGGTGTAACCATCACTGAAGAGCGTGACCAAATTGTTGACTTTAGTGACCCGTACATTATTACCGCTCAGTCAATCTTGACGCGTGTTGATGATGAAGGTTTAAGTTTAGAAGATTTCACCGCTGAGGGTAGCAGCCTTATGCTTGGTTCTCAACTTGGTACTACCAATGCTGACTTAGCTGAAGAGCTTGTTGGTCGTGACAGAGTATCTTTATTTGACGCTTTCCAAGCTGCCCTACTTGCCCTACAAAATGGCGATGTTGATGGTGTAGTCATAGACGGAACCTCAGCAGCAGCTTACGAGCAAGAGTTTGCTGGTGAACTTGTAGTTAACATAACAGGTCTAAATGCTGACCCCCTAGGGTTAGTATTCCAAGAAGGTGACGCTATTGTTGATGCTTTCAACGCAGCCTTAGATGTAATCAAAGCAAACGGCTCGCTAGACGAACTCATTGCAGAGTACTTCGGCGAATAAAGCTTAAGAAACCAAGAAACAAAAAATATGTAAGAATAAGCTCGAGTTTAAAACTCGAGCTTATTTCTTTTTAGGGTGGTGCTGTGCAAACGTTTCTTTCTTTTATTCGTCGTATTCGTCCTAGTAATTTCATTATTTTATTGGCACTTCCTGCTGTTATTTATTTATTCTGGTCGGTTGAAAATTATCAGCGGGCTTTGTTGTTTATTGCACCGGGTATTGGTGCCACGATTCTGGTTGCGATTGGGGCTTATATTTGCTCGGCTATTCTGGGTCTTGTTTTTGCAGGCTTACTTAGTTTAGAGCTGGGTAAAAGAACGCATATTTATTTTGCTATTGCGGCTCTTGTCTTTGCTTTGGGTAGCTTGTTTTTGTTTTTGCGACCTACTGAAGATTATGTTTTGGCGGGTTCAGCTGATGGGCGTGTAGCCATTATTCAGGGTACGCCAAAACGAATTAGTGATAGTGTGCGCTTTGGTCGCTTTTCAGAGGATGCACCTGAAATGAGTATTCGGGGTGTTTCAGATGCTGAGCGAGCGCTAGAAATCTTTGCTGAAGATGAACGCATTACGGCTGTTTTTGTACCTAGAGCTGCTGCGCCAGAAGGTCAAGCTATCTTGTGGGAGAAGTCCTTTTTAGCCGATACCTACTGGGTGCCAGCGGTTGTGCTGGCAATCTTTGGAATCTCTATACTATTACTTTTAATTGGGTCATGGCAGAGTGGCCTGCATCCTATGACGGTCTTTGCTGAACTTTATATTGACCTTATTCGCGGTATTCCTATGCTGGTTGTTATTTTGTTTGTAGGTTTTATTTTGACCAAAGCTATAAGTGACATTACGGGCATAAAAATGAATATGTATGGCCGTGGTATTTCAGCCCTCTCAATTGGTTACTCAGCTTATATGGCCGAGATTTTTCGAGCAGGCATTGAAGCCATTCCTAAAGGACAATACGAGGCTTCAAAGAGTCTTGGGCTTAGTGGCTGGCAAACCGCCAGATACGTTATTTTGCCGCAAGCCATCAAAATAGTTATTCCACCCTTGGGTAACGAATTTATTGCCATGCTTAAAGACACCGCTTTGCTATCCGTTATTTCTGTTCGTGAAACCACGCAGCGTATGCGTGAATTTAGCTCTAACACTTTCCTAAATTTTCCGCCTTACAATACTGCTGCCATTCTTTACATTATGCTCACGCTATTTGCCTCGAGTACTATGAAATGGCTCGAGCGTAAAACAGATACTGAATCGCGTTAAAGTTAAGGGTGCCACCAGACAGACAAATCAGGATAATAGGCACTCACAATGGTTTGGAATAAAAAGTAATCAACAATCAAGTGAACAATCAGTACCCAAATAAGGGATTTGGAACGTTCATACATAGCACCTTGCGTTATCGCTAAAGTGTAAACAAACAAAGGCCCCCAGCCACTAAAAGCCATGTCGTAAAGCACACTCATATAAATGACAGCTTGGGCAGGATTTGCAATTCTAAAAGGAAACAAAGAACGAATAATAGCAAAAGAGATATTTACAAAAAAGAGTTCATCCCATATACCCACA
>CAZWJZ010000091.1:0-14411 GCA_964634665.1 uncultured bacterium
AAAGAACGAAGTTTAAAGCCCGGCTCTAAAACAGCTTGCGCTGGATTATCAGGATTATAAAAAGCAGTAACTGTTGGATTATTTCTATAAGGATCAAGAATGCGATTAACTGCAAGCCTACCCTGACGATTTGTTAAGCGCAAATGCCCAAAAAGAATTTTATCAGCCTCAAAACTGCGACCATCAACCACATAAGAAAATCGCACTTTAGGCTCATGGTAATTACTCGAACCCGTACTAATGCTCGAAAAAGTACTATCAATAGTTGCAGAAACCACTTTAGCCTCCACCGGCGTCCAAGAACTCGAAACTCGAGCTAGCCTAAGCACTTCTAAAGCAGGGCGAGCAAAATAGAAACTAGCAGCAGCAACCCCCAAAGCAAGCAAGACAACTATCAAGCCAATCCAATGTTTAGTGAAAAACTGAATCATTATTCATCCTTTATACCTACCTGCTCGTTACCCTGAATAGCTATTCAGGGTAACGAGCAGTCATTCTTAATCAACAAAAAAGCGTGTGTCAATGGTTGAAACTGCTCTTTTTAAAAGTATAAACGCCTTTTTTCTAATTTTAGGGTTCAATTTCACCAGAAAACCATGTACTGGCACTCACCCAACCATTATCAACACCGCCCCAGCCTTGATTAACATAAAATTCACGGTCGTAAGTCGTGCCTAAACCAAAAAATGTACTTTTACTACGGAAACGGTAGCCGTAAGCCATAGGGTAATGGGATAACCAGCCTGTACCAATAATAGCTGGGGTGTCTCGGTCTCTAATTGAGTTACGAGCATACTCTCTTAGACGTTTTTCAGAAATACCTGCACTATTCCAGTGGTAATCTGAATCAGTACCCGTATTAGCGCCAGGTTTATTGGTAAACCAATCACTTGCATCTGGCATATCCCAAGGGTACGTTGCGCCACTACTGCCTATACAAAACGTATCAACAAAGCCATTAATATCTTTAATCATCTCTTCAACATCTGGGGTTTGCGTAAGTGGGGCAATTTCGCCACAATTACCATAAAGTGCACAACGTGACGCCCAGTAGCTATCACCTGTTTCTGCTTGATAATCACCCCAAGCAAAAAGCATGGCAGATGCAACTGGTCCACAGCCAACCGCACAATTACCAAACGTAAATTGATAATACAAAGGCTGATCATCATGCTTCCCATCAGCCCAATAGGTTGTCCAAGCACTCCAGCTTGCAAGCGTTTGAAGCTCGGTAGGTTCACCTAACTCTGAAGGAATCAAAAAGTACTTAAGACTTTCCGTTTGACCATTCTCATAACGAAGCTCGAGTGCAAACTGTAGTTTTTCTTGGACAGAGCCAACTTGTAGCTCTAAGGTATTTTCTAACGTTTCGCTGCGTCTTACCCTTACAAACTCAGCACCTTCACCCGTCAGCCTAAAATCACGAAGGTTAGTTAACAAACCAATAGTGCGAACTTCAGCAACAAACAGACCTTCGCCATTCTCTGCTTCGTCGCTTAAGACTTGCCAATCTTCAGCAGCTTCACGCTTTAGCGCTTCAATAAGTACTGCGTATGTGCTTGCATATTGGGCTTTTAAAGCTTGCCAAGATTCCCATGCTTCAAATTGAATTTCAGATCTTTGTTTACCTTCACGAATGAGTTCTTTTGCAAAGCTAGCTGCTTCACTGTCACTAGCTTCCGTATTTGTCTGAGTATAGGCGCGTCCTAATTCGGGTTCTGCATCATCAACTGCTTTAGGGTCAAGTCCTGTGATTTTTACTAAGGCATTACCAATTTGTGCTACTTTTTCACCACTAGCGTCTTCTGCTGCGTAAGACAAAGCATCTAACTTAAAGTAACGCGCGGGCGCACTACTAGCTATGGCTTTTAATTCTTCACTTATAGGTTTTCCTTTAAAGTCCCAGTGCGGTATTGGGTAATCATGTTTACCTGCAGAGACCATCATATAGCCCCCTTGTGCGCTTGCCTCAATACCAAATTCATAGTAGGCAACACCGTCAACATCTGGTCTATAAAAGAGTGCTACGGTTTCTGCAAGTTTAGCTTTTTCCCAGCCAGGTGCCATGTCTGTATCTCTTGCTTCTTCAAGTTGCCACATCGCAAGACGACGAATATTGACAGGAACTTGGTTCAGCAGAATGCTTAAACCTTCAGCTTCAACGGGAGTTTGTTGAAGTGCTTTAAAAGCAAAACCATCTATAGGCAATGCTATGACTTCTTGACCAGCTTTCAGCCGCATAATGCCGGCAACTTCTAGCAAGAAACCTAGCTCTGTTTCTATACTGCTAGTTTTTACATCTACACTAACTTCTTCGACATAAACCGAACCTAAAATAGCTTTTAAGGAACTTTCTGGAAAAGCGACTAAACTGCTCCAAATGTTACCGTTAGAAAGCAATAAGCCTGCAACAGATGCGTCCGAAACCATAAGTTTAGAGTCACTCTTAAAATCTTGAATTTCAAAATTACCCAATTTGCTAGTTTGAGGTTTTCTGCCAACAACAATAGGAAGAGTTGAATCACTCGAGTCTAGAATAAATATACCAGCGAAAAGAGTGGTTTCAAGATCAGCAATTTTTCTTACTCTCAATTTACCTTTTAACTCTTGACTTGTGTCAAACCCATTTGGCACTTTAACAACCGCTGTTACAGTCTTAGCTTTTGGAGTGCTAACATCTACTGTTTGTACTTCAAGGCAAGGACAATCTATTTGCCGTGAAGCAATAAGCGAAGCATTAGACCTAAATCTTAAAGTCACAGCTAGCTCAATATCACCCTCAGCATTTTCATTTTCAATAAGTTCGCTTAGCGCGTCACTTGTATCAGGGTTGGGGTTTGTTGGTTCGGAAGCTGTATTGCCACCACAGGCGACCAATGTGCCCAATATGAAAAGAATTAAACAAAAACGAACAACGTATTTCATCATTTACATCCAATCATTTCTAAACATTTACTTGTTTGAAAAAGCGACCTTTAACTTAAGAAGCAAAAACTAAGCTCCCTTCCTATGATTTAGAAAAGTTTAGAAGCAAGGTCTTAACAAGGTCTTAACACGCTAGAAAAAAGGAGCTCGAGACCAAAAGCACACTCGAGCTTAGCATTGTTTTTGATTGCTAATTTTGGAAGGTAAGTTGCTGTTCTTTGCTGTTCTTTTTAATCTGTTTTCTTTGTCTGAATTAGGAAATGATTTTTAGCTTAGATCTGTAAGGCATCTTGTGCGATTAATTTAGCTGAATGATGCTTTTTCTTGAATCTAAGTTTTTATGAGTTTATGACAAAGGTCCTCATAATTTAATGCTTTTACGAGCATAGGCTTTAAAGTTTCGTCGCGTTTCACTAGGTAGTAGTTTGGGGCTTTATAAAGCCCCAAACTTAAAAGCTCTAAGTACAGTTCTAAGCGTTTTACTTCTACCTTAAGAATGGTGATCCCCTCCATGCTTAGTCCTCTCTGACAGCAACTCAAAAACCTGCGTTTTTTAACCGCTTCCTCTTCTGCCAGCCCTGTGGGTAACCTTAAAACCAGATAGGTTGTAGATTCCCCTTATTCTGTACCGCTAAGTTTAGACTACAGCCCGTATACGCAGCGTAGACAAGGCGTAAACGACCTTCGTCTTGTACTAGCTAAACTAGCTATAGCAGCTATACTTAAGGGATGTTGTTAAAAATGTTGGGAGGCTTAAGCTTGGTTGGGTCAGACTTTAGTAGACCTAAACCTTTGCTATTAGCAGGCTACCTGACGATAGAGGGACCAAAAAGTAGGCGGGATTTAGCTGAACTTTTCTGGCCCGATGTCACTCATCAATCTCAAGGTTTAAGAACAACCCTCTTTCAGCTTAATAAAGAAGCAAAGGGTGTTATTGCCACAGATAGCCATATGGTTTGGTCTCATCTTGACACTGATTTAAAGGTATTACAAGACCATATAAGCAAACGGCAGCTCAATGAAGCGTTGAACCTGTACGATGGTCCTTTCTTAGATGGTATTGATACGTCTGTAGCTGGGCAAGAAGTAGAAGAATGGATTTTTAAGCAACGCGAACAGCTAGCTAGTCTCATTCAAAATCTTGAGTTGGACTTTGCCGAGCTTGAAGCGTCACAGGAAAACTACACTCGAGCTGCGCAGCGGGCGCTTACTGCGTATCATTTAAGGTTTGCGCCTGAGCCTTCGGTAGATAGCTTAAAGCGTTTTTATATTTTATTTAAGGCTGCTAATCATCCTCAAGAGCAAGTTGTTCTTGGTGAATTAAGACTTTATGCTATGGATGGCTTTGAGCTTAGGCAAGAGCAAGCTAAAGAACTCATTAAGCAGCAAACGCCTGTGCTTATTAAAAATGCGAATCCTTATAAAGGCTTGTCTTCGTTTACTGAGAAGGACAGTAAGTTCTTTTTTGGTCGTGAGGAGGACAGTAAGGCGATTATCTCAAAGCTTTTGCATGCGCCTTATCTTGTTACGCTTACGGGTAATAGTGGTAGTGGTAAGTCGTCATTGTTGTTTTCAGGGGTCATTCCAGAGTTAAAAAGGTCTTTACCTTGTCATGTTATTAGTTTTAGACCCAATCAAGATCCATTTGTGGCACTTGCTTTGGCACTTGCTCCTTTTCTTTATGAGCAAACTAGTCAAGATCTTCTTTTGCAAAGTCAGTTGCTTGCCGATCAGTTAAAAAGTCAAGCACTTGACCCTCTACTTCTTATGCAGTCTCTTTTAAATAAATATCCTGAGCATCATTTGGTCTTGCTTGTTGATCAGCTTGAGGAGCTTTTTAGTGAAAAAGTAAGTTTAGAAGCGAGTTTGTTTCTTGACTTAATGATCTCTATTTTAGGCATAGATGAGCGCTTGTCTGCCTTGTTTTCTTTGAGAGCTGATTTTTTAGGTGAAGCGCTTAAGCATATAAATGACACAGCTTTGTTCCAAGCTTCGCAGCATCTTATTGCTGCTTTAAAAGAAGAAAAGCTGCGACAAATTATTAGCTTGCCAGCGCAAAAGCAAGCTGTTGCGTTTGAAGCGGGTTTGATTGAACGCATGCTTAGTGATTTAAAGGGTCAGCAAGCTAGCTTGCCGCTTTTAGAGTTTAGTTTGACGCTTTTATGGGAGCAGCAAAGTAACAGTCGGCTTAGTCATGAAGCTTACGATAAATTAGGCGGGGTTGCGCAGGCTTTAGCACAGCATGCTGACAGTATTCTTTCTACTTTAAGTCCTCAAGAACTTATTCATTGTAAACATATTTTTATGCAGCTTGTTATTTCTAGCCCGAATCAGGCCGATAGAAAGCGTTTAAGCCTTAAAGAAGAGCTTCTTGCTTATTGGCCTCTTGTCACGAAGCTTGCTTCTTACCCGGCAAGGCTTTTGGTTATAGGTCTGAATGCGCAAGGACAAGAAACTGTTGAGATGATTCACGAGGCCCTCATTGAACACTGGCAAAGCTTGCAAAAATGGCTAGAGGAAGGTCGGGCTTTTAGGCTTTGGAAAGAGCGCTTTACGCAAGACTACCGCATTTGGCAGCAGCACCCAAGCTCAGCTAATTTGCTGCAAGGTTATCGGCTTGAAGAAGCAAAAATCATTATCAAAGGACAAGAACCTCAACTTAGTGACAACGAGCTCAGCTTTATAGAGCAAAGCAAAGCGCAGCAAGATTTTGTGGCTTTAGAAAAAGAAAACGCGCAAGTAGAAAAAATAAAAACACTCGAGCGTCTTGCGCAAAATGAGCAAGCTCAAAGGAAAGCTGAGCAAGCTCGCTTGAGGCTGCAACAAAATGCGGTTAGGCTTTTGAGTTTGGCTGGCATTATTGGTCTTTTGTTACTTGGTTTTTTAATTAATACTCGTAATACCGCGTTGCGCTTACAACGTCAGACTGAACTGCAAAGGCAGCAAAGTACTAATATTTTGGCTGAAATGATAAGCATTAAAGCTGAGCAAGACAAACAAGATGCGCCTTCAAAAAGCCTTTTGTTAGCCTTAGAGGCTTTTAAGAGCGCGAGTACTAGCAACACAAAAGAGCATACAGAAACGGTTTTACTTAATTTGTTAAACGAACTAGGGGGGCTTCGTTTAAATCATAATGACCGTGTTTTGGCAGCAGATTTTAGTCCTGACGGGCAATGGTTTGTAACAGCAAGTAACGACTCGAGTTTGCGTTTGTGGCGCACTAATGATTTAACATCAAAGCCTTATTACGCTATTAACCCTGTGGCTATTCTTAATGCTGAGCAGGGTGTCATTTTTGCGCTTAGGTTTAGCCCTGAGGGTAGCTTGTTAGCAACCGCGGGTGAAAACAACACGGTAGCTTTATGGTTAACTTCTGAGCTTAGCAGTAGCAATGCGAAACCCAATCAGATTCTTAGTTTACATAAAGACAGTATTTTTAATCTTGACTTTAGCCCTGATGCTCAGCGTTTGGTGCTGGGTAGTTTTGATAAAAGCTTTAGTATTTGGCAGCAAACAGCAACGGGTTTTACGCTCGAGTATCACTCTGAGCAACAGACTGAGCGTATTAGGTCTGTGGCTTTTAGCCCTGATGCTAGGTGGTTGGCAGTGGGTGTGGGTAGGCAGGCTAAGGGTGAGTTGTTGGTCTTTAGAATGGATGCGCTTAGTGAAGCTAGGGTGCTAAGTACAACTACGGCGATTCGCGCGACGGCGTTTAGCCCTGATGGTGCTTGGTTAGCTACGAGTAATGAGCTTAATGAGTTGCAGTTGTGGGAAACTCAGAAAATGCTTGAGGCAGATTATGAGCCTCTTCTTTTGGTGGGGCATAGTGATTTTGTCGTGGGTTTGGCATTTAGTCATGATGGTTTTTGGTTAGCGAGTAGTAGTCGAGATAAAACTGCGCGTTTGTGGTTTATGGATGATGTGCTTGCAGGTTTGCCTGTGAGGTCTGTCGTACTTAAAGGTCATGAAGATGCTTTGGCAGAAGGTATTCGTTTTAGTTCAGATGACAAATGGCTTTTAAGCACCTCTATTGACGCCTCAGCGCGTATTTGGGATTTAGCCTATCCTGGCCCAGATTTAAAGGTCTTTCCGCTTCACACTGCAGTGCGTAGCTTGAGTTTAAGTGAAGAGGGTAGTCAGCTTGCGACAGGTGATTTAGCTGGCACGGTGAACCTTTATGACCCAAAGGATTTAAGGCAAGCACCTCAAAGCTTAACGAAATACTCGAGCTGGGTGGAGGCGCTGAGTTTTTCTAATGAGGGGCTTTTAGCGACTAGTAGTAATGCTCCTTTAGATATAGAGGCGCTGCAACTTTTTAATAGCTTTAATCGGGAGCGTATTGCTAGTATTCGGACGGGTGAAACGTATTTTGATCTGGCTTTTAGTCCTGAGGCCAATCTTTTGGCTACAGCAAGTGAAACAGGAACGGTGAGTTTGTGGGCGCTTAGTGACTTATCTGAGCCTTTGCATCGTTTTTTAGAGCGTGAGGATAGTGCTACGCAGGTGGCTTTTAGTCCGAACGCTAAGCTCTTAGCTGAGGCTGGCTTTGATGCTGAGTTAAGGCTTTGGAATCTTGAGACTTTGGATGATTCACCTTTGGTGCTTGAGGGTCACAGTGCTGGTATTAGGAGTTTGGCGTTTCATCCTGATGGAACACGCCTTGCCTCTGCGGATGTCAATGGGGACCTGTTTATTTGGTCATTAGCTGACCCTAGCGCAGCTCCGCAGCGTTATGCTTTTGAGGGGAGTCTCATTTGGTCTTTGGCGTTTAGTCATGAAGGTAATGATTTGGCTATTTTAACGTCAGATAATTCGGTTTTTATTTTAAGGGAAAATGAGCAGGTAATCCGCTTGCAAGGGCATACGGATGATGTCTGGAGTGCTGTATTTAACCGTGATGATTCATGGCTAATGACGGCAAGTGAAGATGCAAGTCTGCGCTTCTGGCACTACGCTAACGAAGATATAAGCGCGCTTGCTTGTCGCAAGGCAGGGCGTAACTTAAGTCGAGAAGAGTGGCAAGAAACCTTTTTTGATTCGCCTTACCAGCTAACTTGCCCTGAATTTGTAGCTGCCTACAGTGAAGATTAAACTCGAGCTTAAGCTTGGCCGTAAAGAGCGTCTAAAGCTTGAGCAGTAGCGGTATCTAGGGTATTGGGGTCTTTGCTTACAAAACTGATGCTTTGCTTTAAGCCTATATTTTCAATACCTACAAATTTTAGCCAGCCGGCTTTGAGTTCACTGTCTATAAAAGATTTTAGGGTTACGCCTATGCCTTGGCCTGCTATGACGGCGTGTCTAACAGCTGAAGGGCCGCTTACTTCGATTATTCGACCGAGTTTAATGTTATTGAGCGTAATGATTGCACGTATGGTTTTGTAAACGCTTGATTCAGATGATGAGACAATCAGGGTCTCCCCTGCTATAGCTGAGAAGGGTATCTTGTGGTCTTTGGCGACAGGGTCATCTGGTAGGGTCATTAGGCCAATTTCGTCTTCACCTGCAGGGCGTCCTTTAAGAATGCCTTGGTAGTCATCTGCGTCTCCAACGATGATGGCTGCGTCAAGCTTATTGTCTTTTAGTTGGGTAATTAAAGAACTCGAGTATCCTTCAATCATTTTTATCTGTAAGGCGGCAGTGTTTTGGTTGTAAGTACGGGCTTTTTGCAGGAGGGGGCCGGTAAATCTGGTTATGAGGTGATGGCTTATGCCTATGCGTAGGGTTGTTGTTTTGCTGTTGTTTGTTGCTTGCAAGTAGCTTTCTGCTACGTCCATGCTGTGTGTAACTGCGCAGGCGTAGGGTAAGAAGTCTTTTCCTTCTTTGCTTAATTCTATACCGTGAGCCGTTCTTTGGTAGAGGCTTTGCTTTGCAATACGTTGTAGACTTGCTAATTGCCGGCTTAGGGCTGGTTGGCTTAGGCCTAGTTCTAGGGCTGCTTCGCTTATGTTTTTGAGTTTTGCTACGGTGCAAAAGGTTATTAGCTGTTCTGCTTTTAGTTTTTTACTTAGGGCTGCCATTGTTTAGGGCCTCCATGGTTTCTAGGTGACTGACTCGAGTGGTACCTAGCTTAGCGCTAAGACACTGAAGCGTTTAAGAAATTCTCAATCTGCTAGCCTGAATGTCTTTTCATCTCTTTATCTTTAAAGTCATATTAAGCAGATTAGCTCATGTTATACCAAAATGTAATAACATGACACTTACTATAATTGACTTATACCCTAGGGGGGTACTAACATTATAGGTACTGAAAAGCAAATTCTTTCAGAAAGGACAAAAGATGTTATTCAAACACTTTTATGAACCCGACCTAGCCCAAGGCAGCTACCTTATAGGTTGTCAAAAAACTGGCGAAGCCGTCGTTATAGATGCAAGACGCGACATTCAAGCTTTCATAGATGAAGCCGCCGCTCATAACATGAAAATTGTTGCGGTCACCGAAACCCATATACATGCAGACTACCTCTCAGGAAGCCGAGAATTAGCCGAGGTAACAGGGGCAAAACTCTATTTATCAGATGAGGGTAATAAAGACTGGAAATACGCTTTTAAGAGCGAAAAACTCTATGACAATGACGAAATAAAAATTGGCAACATCATCATTAAGGCAGTGCACACACCAGGGCACACCCCTGAACACATCTCCTTTTTGCTTACCGATGGCGCAACCGCAAACGAACCCGGCTACTTCTTGACAGGTGACTTTGTATTTGTAGGCGATGTGGGTCGCCCTGACCTGCTAGACGAAGCAGCAGGCGGCATTGACACACGTTTTGTCGGCGCAAAACAACTATTCCAAAGTTTAAAAACAAAATTTATTACCCTACCTGACTACGTTCAAATTTGGCCAGGGCATGGTGCAGGCAGTTCTTGCGGTAAGGCCCTAGGCGCAGTAGCCAGCACAACCGTTGGCTACGAACGCAAGTTCTCATGGTGGGCATCCTTTGTTAACAACAACGACGAAGCAGGCTTTACCGCAGCACTTTTAGAAGGCCAGCCTGACGCCCCTCTCTACTTCGGGCGCATGAAACGCCAAAACAAAACAGGGCCAGCGTTACTTGCAGAAAGACGCGAACTCAAACACTGGACCTCAGCAGAAGTTCAAACACAGATCAATAAAGACATTATCTTTATTGATACAAGACCCTCGAGTTCTTACAGTCATGATGCTGTAATTGGCTCTCTGAATGTACCTAAGGGTAAAAGTTTTGCTACCTACGCTTCGTACATCATTGATCCAGAAACAGAATCACGTGACATCATTCTTCTAGCTAGCGACGAGCAACAAGCCAAAAGCATGCGCGACAAACTCAGCTTTGTAGGCATTGACAAGGTAACAGGCTACCTAACAAGCGTCGAAGAACTCGAGCGTGCTCCCGTAGATAGTATTGACTCTAAAGCATTAGCGGAACTCGAAAATCCTTATATTTTAGATATTAGAACTGCTAATGAATTTAATGATGGCCATATTCCTAATGCACATCAACTTCATGCAGGTCGCGTCATGTGGAAGCTTGAAACTTTACCTAAAGATCAAGTCATTGTTACGCACTGCCAAAGCGGTGCTCGCAATGCCGTGCTATCAAGTGCTTTAAGAGCTGCAGGATTTGACAATATTGTTGAATTAGAAGGTAGCTACCTAGCTTGGTTACAAGCTCAAACCCTAACAAAAGCTTAAATTGAAAGTGAGAAAGTAATGTATCAAGATATATTCCCTAATGAACTAAGCAGTTGGACCCAAAAAGGTGCTGTACTCATTGATGTTAGAGAAACATTTGAATATGCCGAAGGGCGCATTCCGGACACAAAAAATATTCCTTTAGGCTCACTGGCAGCAAAGCTGCAAGACATACCAGACAATGTTGTACTTATATGTGCGGCAGGTGGCCGCTCAGCGCAAGCAGCCCAGTACTTAAGCGAGCAAGGCTACAAGCAAGTTGCCAACCTCATGGGCGGAACCTTTGGCTGGCAGAGTCAAGGCTTACCCATAGAAGAAGATAATGCTTAAATGGTTTAAGTCCTTAAAGCCAAGCGTAATAGAGCAACTTGGCCCACAAGAGGTTCAAACAAGAGTCAAACAAGGGGCCACCCTCATTGATGTCAGAGAAAAACACGAACGAAACGTGCTTTATATTCCTGCATCAAAATCAGAACCCCTAAGTAGCCTAAAGTCACGCGTAAACACCCTAAACAACGACAAAGACATCATCCTATACTGCAACACCGGCAGAAGAAGCCAAATGGCTGCTAAAATACTCGCAGCCAACAAACTAAACGCCAGCAACTTAACAGGTGGCATACAAAACTGGCAAGCAGCAGGCCTAAGCTGCAAAGGAAAACTAACCCAAAAATGAAACTCGAGCGACTCATACCTGCCATTAGGTGGCTTAAAAGCTATGACAAAAAGAACCTAAGTTCTGACCTTATGGCAGGTCTTATTGTCGCGGTTATGCTTGTTCCGCAAAGCTTAGCTTATGCGCAACTTGCAGGCATGCCTCTGGTTTATGGACTTTACGCTTCAACAGTTCCTTTACTTGTTTATGCTTTCTTTGGCTCATCTAGACACTTAGCCGTTGGCCCTGTTGCCATTATTTCTTTGCTTACCTTTTCAGGCGTTTCAGCTTTAGCTGAACCCGGCAGTAACGAATTTATTGCCTTAGCAACCTTACTAGCCTTAATGGTTGGCCTTATTCAGTTTGTACTTGGGCTTTTACGAGTTGGCTTTATAACTAACTTTTTATCTCACGCAGTTATAAGTGGCTTTACCTCTGCCTCTGCACTAATTATTGCCATTGGGCAACTTAAACACCTTATGGGCATAACAATGCCCTCCACCGAAAATATCTTTGCCACCCTATATGAAGCAGCACGCCATCTTAGTGACAGCAATCTCATTACAGTCACAATTAGCCTTGGCAGCATTGCTACCCTCATTTTACTCAGGCGTTACGTAAAGCGCTTCCCAGCACCCATCCTTGTCGTGGTCTTAAGCACACTAGCAGTCTACCTATTAAGACTAAACGGACAAGGTGTAAGCATAGTAGGAGAGGTACCCAGCGGCCTACCAGCCTTTGCCTTCCCTGCGCTAAGCATTAGCTCACTAACAGCACTTCTACCAAGCGCCCTCACCATAGCTTTTGTAGGCTTTGTAGAATCCATCGCTGTCGCAAAATCAATCGCTAGTAAAGAAAAATACAAGATAAATGCCAATAACGAACTCATAGGCTTAGGCTTAGCTAATTTAATCGGCGCATTATTCAAAGGCTTCCCTGTCACAGGTGGATTCTCACGAACCGCCGTAAACTACCAAGCAGGCGCACGAACCCCCCTAGCAACCCTCATAACTGCCGTACTTATCTTTATAACCCTAATCTTTTTTACCCCCCTATTTTATTACCTACCCAAAGCCGTATTAGCAGCCACCATTGTTGTTGCCGTTTACAAACTCATTGACTTCCAAGAACTCGTCAGACTCTTCAAACTCAAACCCATCGACGGCTGGACCCTCTTAATCAGTTTTATAGCTACCCTAGTCATAGGCGTAGAAAAAGGCATACTCGTAGGCATCGGCTTTAGCTTAGCTGTATTCATATGGCGCAGCGCCTACCCGCACAGCGCAGAACTTGGTTATTTAAAAGACGAGGACATCTACAGAAATACCAGCCGTTTTCCAGAAGCCCAAACCTTCAAAAATACCCTCATCCTACGCATAGACGCCTCCCTATACTTCGCAAACATGGCATACCTAGAAACACGCCTAAACAACGCTGTTGCCGAAAAACCCAAGTTACACAGCATCATTCTTGACTTTAGCGCCGTAAACGACATGGACGCAGTTGCACTCGAAACCCTAGAAGAAAAAATGCACAGCTTCAAAACACAAGGCATACGTGTCATCATTGCAGCCATGAAAGGCCCCGTAAGAGACCTAGTCCAAAAAGCAGACTGGCACAGCAAATTCAACAAAGACATAAGCTACGCATCTATAAAGCAAGCAATCAAAGAACTCGAGCTTGAGTCAGAAAACCCTAGTCCAAATACCTTAGCTGCACCCGCTAAACCTTTAGTTAAAGCTAAAATAGTAGCTAAACATGCATAATTACTGCTAAAAATACGGCACTCTAAAAGCACTCTTAACACAGGAGGAATCATGGCAAAGAAGATAAAACAAAAGCAAGCAAACAATCAAAAATGGTTAGTTATAGCCACAACCTTAGGCCTAATCGTAGTCTTCATAGGGGTATTCGCATGGCCATTTGGCAGTACCGCCCAAGCTAGCGTACAAAATGTAAGCGTTACCGACCTAGCAAACGCGCAAGGCGACTTCGTCATTATAGATGTAAGAGAACAATGGGAGTACGACGAAGGCCGTGTACCCGGCGTTACCCTCATCCCACTAGCTGAACTCGAGTCTCGCATATCTGAAATACCAACTAACAAACCCATTTACGTCATATGCCGCTCTGGTAATAGGTCCATAACGGCAAGTAATATTCTTTTAAAAGCTGGGCTAGAAGATATTCGTAATGTGCAAGGTGGTACACTAGCTTGGCAGCAAGCAGGCTTAGCTATAGAGCAATGATGTTAAAGACTTATTAAGTATTTTAATTGCTTAATAATCAACGCTGGACAAATCCTAAAGTAACTTCAATCAAGCTTTTTCTAACACGTGATGAAGCTCTTGAAAAGCCCAAGCATAGCTTTAACTGTCAAGTATCGTGACAAAATGTATCCGCCATAGTGCAAGCATCCCATACATACTCACTTTATTCTTAAGGAGAATAATTATGTTAACAAAAGCTCTTGCAGAAGCTCTAAACAATCAAATAGCCTCTGAGTTTTCAGCTAGTAATCATTACCTTGCCATAGCAAGCTACTTTGCCAAACAAAGCCTAGATGACTGGGCTGGTTTTTTCTTTCAACAATCGGACGAAGAGCGTATGCATGGCATGAAAATACTTAACTTCCTCATTGATAATGATGCTGACATAAAGCTACCCGCAGTTGCAGAAGCAAGCACAAACTTTAAGGATGCTTTGCAAGCAATCACGAGTGCTCAGACATCTGAGCAAAAGGTTACACAGCAATTTAATGAAATGGCTGCTATCGCAACTGAACACAAGGATTACCGTGGTTTGCAGTTCCTACAATGGTTCATTAATGAACAAGTTGAAGAAGAAGCTACTATGGGCAAGCTAGTTGATTTAGTAAAAAGTGGCATGAACCTTTTTCAGGCGCAACAATACCTTCCTCAAGGGTTAGCTGATGCTGGCACAGATGTTGTGCCAGCGTAAAAACGATCGCCAAGAAGCCTAAACATAGTTGCATAGACTCACTCAGCCTTTTGCAAACATTGCAGGCAATAACTTAAGGCTTAACAGAGCGTTTAATATTGTATTTCCAGAAATGGTTGCACCAAAACAGCTTTTGACTTTAGGCTCCCTTATTAAGGGAGCTGTCCCTTTGGGACTGAGGGATTAAGAAAGAGG
>CAZWJZ010000092.1:0-3620 GCA_964634665.1 uncultured bacterium
TAATTCTTCGAAATGTATATTTAGGGGTGCGGAATCGCGGCTAGAGGGTATGCTGCAGCAAGATAGTTTAGCTGAAGATGTTTTGCAGCTTTATTTGTCTGTGGCTTTAAAGGCAGGTAAAGCAAGGCAAGCCCTTAGGTTATTTGAGTCTTTTCGCTCTGAGTTGGCAGCTGATTTAGATTTAGCTCCGCTAGACTCCACTTTAGATTTGGTAGCGCAAATAAAGGCAAGTACAGTGGCATCTGACCAGCCTACAGCTAAAGCAACACCCTCGCCATCCAAAGATCTTGTTTTAAATGCACCTGAGTACCTAAGTGGGTTTGTTGGTCGTGAACTCGAGCTAACGCAGCTTGCTCGTTTTTTTAGTGAGCCTGACTGTCGTTTGATTACGATTCTTGCTTGGGGAGGCATGGGTAAAACGCGTTTAGCGGTTAAAGCCATGTCTGAGCATAAAGCGTTATTTAAAGATGGTGTTGCTTTTATTTCTTTAGTTTCTTTATCTAATGAGACAGATATTATTCAGGAAATAGCTCGGGTTTTGGGTTTGCATTTTGACAATAGTACACATTTAAAGCAGCAAGTTTTAAGTTACTTGGCTACTAAAAATATGCTTTTTGTGTTTGATAATTTTGAGCATCTTTTAGAGCATTCAGGCATAGTGGCTGAGTTACTAGAAGCCTCTGTCAGCACCCGTGTTTTAGTAACTTCACGTGAAGCTTTGAACTACAGGGGTGAGCAAATACTCGAGCTTCGGGGCTTGGGTCAGCCTGAGGGTATTCATGATGAGCGTTTTGAGCAGCATGATTCTGTGCAGCTTTTTTTAAGGAAGGCAAGGCAGCTTAGTTCTTTTAAATTTACCTTGCAGGACCGTCAGAGTCTTTTGGATATTTGTCGTTTTTTAGCTGGTATGCCGCTTGCTATTGAGCTGGCAGCTCAGTGGTCTCGGTTGCTTAGCTTGCCTGAAATTTTAAAGGAACTCGAGTCTGATCTTGATTTTCTTGAGAGTCAAAGTCGTGATCAGCCTGATAGGCAGCAGAGTATTCGGCGGGTTTTTAATTACTCTTGGCAACTTTTAAAGCCTGATGAGCAGGATGCTTTGATGAAACTTGCTATTTTGAAAGGTGATTTTTCTCGGGAGGCTGCGCAAAGTATTACGGGTATTTCTTTAGGCGTATTATTTGCTTTGCTTAATAAGTCTATGCTTGAGCAGCAAGATGGCTTGCTGACGCGGCATCCTTTACTTTATGAATTTAGCACTGAGAAGCTTGCTGCAAGTGCTTCTTTTAAAGCACTTGCATTGCGTCATGCGGAGTATTTTTTTGATTTGAGTGAGCGCTTAAAAGCTGCGCCTAATGATGCTCAGAGTTTACTGAGTTTGCGTCGTGCTCATGAGAATCTGGTTTTGGCTTTTGCTTACTGGCGTCATCAAGATGCTCGTAAAGCTTTGCGATTTCTTCTTAATTTAGATCATTACTGGGAGTTAAGAGCTTACTATAAAGAGCTTGCTGACTGGCTTGTTGATTTGCTTAGTCGATATCTTACGAAAGATGCGTTGCGGGCAACTGCTAGCTTAGTTCTTGCTAAGCATGCCTTGTGGCAAAGTCAATGGCTGCAAGCAAAACATGCTTTAGATGAATGTCTTGACCTTAGTCAAAGTTTAAGCTTAGTGGCTGTAGAAGCAGCCGCGCTACATAGTTTAGGTCAACTTATTTTTTTTCAAGGGCACTACCAGAAGGCAGGTTCTTATTTTAAGCAAAGCTTAAAGTTGCGTCGTCACCTCAATGATAGTGCGGGTATCGCAGAGTCTTTAACTAGTTTGGGGGTTATTGCTAAAGATCAAGGTCACTATGATGTGGCGCTTAGTTATTATCAAGAAAGTCTTAGTTTAAGAACCCAGTTACAAGATAAGCAAGGTATTGCAACAGCGCTAAACAACTTAGGCATTATTGCTAAAGATCAAGGTCAGTATCAAAAAGCGCGTCAGCTTTACCAGCAGAGCTTAGCGTTACGCAAGGAACTACAAGACCAAAGAGGTATAGCGCAGTGCTACCTTAATTTGGGTCTTATTGCTATGCATCAACAAAATTACCAAGCAGCCAAGGCGCATTTAGAGGAAAGCCTAAATCTAGAAAAACAAATTGCTAATCTTTACGGTGCGTCTTTGTGTTTAAATACACTCGCTAATTTAGCTATTGACTTGGTGAACTATGAAGAAGCAGAGGCTCTAGCTCAAGAGAGCCTTAAGCTAAAAGAACAACTAGGCGATCAACGAGGTATAGCCTTTTCTTTTCATAGCCTCGGCTGTTTACAAAGAGAAAAAACAAACTATCCTGTTGCAGCCCATTATTTTAAGCAAAGCCTAAGCATCTTTAAAGCCATAGCTGATCAACGAGGCTGTTTACTGGTCATTGCGGACTGCATAACGCTCTTTGTGTTCAATAAAAACCTAAAAAGTCTAAGCTACTTTGAGCAATGCAGCGAATTATGCCAAAAGCTAAACATAAGCCTTGCCCCGCGCAGTTGGCAAAAAACCAAAAAAAGCATTGCTGAACTGCAAGCAAACGTTGCAGTTAACGCCTTAGAGTCAAAACCAACATCCACTCTACATACGCTAACCAATAGCATAGTAGAAGAACTCGAGCTTTTTGCTAGCTAAGCTCGCTAAGTAATTATTTAGCTGAGCGTCTACCTTTTTGTCCTACTGATAGTTCACTGATAGCTTTTTCCTAAGCTTATAGCAGAGCATAAAGGACAAGCTCTAAGGAGGAAAAATGCATCCGTTTAAAAAACCATTTAGTCTAAGAGGCTTGAAAGTGCCTTACCAAATACTTTTTTTATGTTTACTTTTCATTGCTTTGTTTGCTGCTTGCTCTCAAACTAATCTGGCTTCTAACTCGAGCCTGAGTCTTTCAGCTGAAACAAGTACCGTTACTATTGGTGGCAATGCTATTAGCTTTACGGCAACGCTTGAAGGGTCAACTGAAGCTATTACTTGGACGCTAACGGGTGAGGGTTCGCTTGATACGAATACGGGTGAAACTGTCGTTTATACGCCCCCTTCAAGTGGCAGTGCAGGGCTTGCTGAGCTAACGGCATCTGCGGCTAATTTAAGTAAAACAGCTCTCATAACCATTAATGAGGCTGCGTCAGAAGAACCTAGTACACCTGAAGAAGTAACGGCTATTGCCTTAACCCATGATGCTAGCTTTACAGTTTCTGCAGGGCGAACTGTAGAAATACCTGTGACGATTGAGCGGACAAACTTTACAGGAAGCATTAGTTTATCTCTAACAAATTTGATTGACGGATTAAGCTCTCAGACGCTAACAACAAGTTCAGATAGCGCAACACTGTTACTCTCGAGCACGGCAGCGGTTGCCGCAGGAACTTACCCTATTCAATTACTAGGCTTTGCTTCGGGGGTAAACACCGAGAGTAACTTTACCTTGATGGTTGAAGCGGCCACTGATCAACCTGTTGTTGAAAGGATTCCTCAAGCAGATGTACCTGTAATTCCAGAAGGTTTAAAGGTCAGTTGTTTTGATGCCGGTGATACCTTTAGTAGTGACGGTAGTTGCCCTGTTCTGAAATGGAAAGGCTTTAGCTACTTGGCAACTACC
>CAZWJZ010000092.1:3630-14395 GCA_964634665.1 uncultured bacterium
TACTGGGCATTTAGTCACATGGACAACCGCTTGGGCATGACGCTTGTTGCTTTCAATGAGGCTAATGAAATCGTAGAGCAGTGGGAGAAAACTGGTACGCGTTACCTTTGGAAAATAGAACTTGATCAGGTTGAAGAGAAAACTACACTCTTTGGTCAAGGTGACCGAACAATCCTTTTTACCTGGGATGAACTTAACTTAGAGGCAGAGTAATACTGCGAATAGAAGCAAAAGCTCGAGTTCTTAAACTCGAGCTTTTGCGACATTTTTAGACATTTAAGGATTCGTTTTAGTTTATGATGAAATATGTCGCTTTTGCAGCTTCTGGGTTCCCCCAAGCTTGTCACCAAAGATTCTGTTGTGGATATTCCTCCTAAGCAGGCTTTACTGCTCGGGTCTTACCTTGCTTATAAAGAAGATTGGGCGAGTCGTGATGAGCTTGTGCACTTATTCTGGCCTGACGAAAGCGAAAAAACCGCGCGGCATAACTTAAGTCAGCTTTTGTATCACTGTAAACAACAAGTTTGGATGCAAGGTTTAGAGGCAGAGCGTCAACGGGTTCGCTGGTTAATTGATACCGATGTAAAGCGCTTTCAGCAGGCTTTAGGTAATGGTCATTGGAAAGCAGCAGCTAAGCACTATGAAGGTAATTTACTTGAGGGTGTTATTACAGATTACGCTGCTAGTTTTGAAGACTGGCTTTTTAGTGAACGTGAAAGCTTAAAAAATGCTTGGCGTGAAGCCGTTTTAAATCATGCTAAGCAGTTAGAAACAGAACAAAACTTTTCAGATGCCACACAGGTCTTGCGTAATGTCTTGAATCAAGATCCTTTAGCTGAAGATGTGTTACAAGCTTTTATGCGTTGCGCTATTCAAGATGGGCAGCGTGAGCAGGCACTTAAAAGCTATGATTTTTTTGCTAAACAGTTAAAGCAAGACTTAGATATGGAGCCTTTGGCTGCCACGCAAGCCTTAGCTAAAGACCTTCGTGTAGGCCAACATCAGTCTTTTGAGCAAGCACCTAAGCTAGAAGAAGCTGTGACCGAGACTAAACTATTTGGCTTTCCAAACAATGTAACGCCTTTTATTGGTCGAGATCTTGAGCGTGCTGAACTTGCTCAGTTATATTCAAATGCAGATACAAGGTTAATAACACTCTTAGGAGCAGGCGGCATAGGTAAAACACGCTTAGCTATGCAAGTAGCTAAAGAGCAAGCTTACAAATTTAAAGATGGTGTTCTTTTTGTTTCACTGGCTACCTTAGAAGACGCCAGCCTTATTGCAACTCAGCTATTACAAACACTTGCCCTAACGACAACTAAGAAGCAGTCTGACAGTGAGTTTTTAGCTGACTATTGTGCAACTAAAAACATGCTTTTGGTTTTTGATAATACTGAGCATTTACCTGACAGTATTGACTTAATCATTGAATTACTCGAGTCTTGCCCAAACCTACGTTTTTTGGTGACATCTCGTGAGGCTCTCAGTATTCAGTTTGAACATATTTATGATTTGAGAGGTCTTAATTATCCGCATAGTGATAATGAGGCTAATTTAGAGGCTTTTGATGCTGTTAATCTTTTTTTAAGGGCTGCCCGCAGATCTCAGGCAAACTTTCACTTAACAAACCCCAATAAACAAGGTATTACAGCTATTTGTAAGCTTCTGCAAGGCTCACCTTTAGGGTTAGAGTTAGCTGCTGCTTGGGTCAGGCTTATGAACCCAAGTGAAATTGCCGAAGAACTAAAGCATAATCTTGATTTACTCAAAACAGATCATAAAGATTTAGCTGAGCGCCACCAGAGCCTACGCGCAGTATTTGAGTACTCATGGGCTTTACTGTCTGACGCTGAGCAAGAAACCCTTGCGCAATTAGCTGTGTTTAGGGGTAGTTTTACTAAAGATGCCGCTTTAGCCGTTACAAATGCATCTTTAAGAACACTCTTAGCTTTGGTTAATAAATCTTTACTGCAACGCACCCAAACAGGTCGCTTTGAGCGGCATATCATGGTGCAGCAATTTGCTTTTGAGAAACTCAAAGCCAGCACTAAGCAACCTTTGTTTAGCGAGCGTCACGCAGAGCATTTTCTAAACCTCTCTAAAGACATTCAAGCGCAACTTAAAAGTTCAGAGCAACTCGAGTATTTAGAGCGTTTAGATGATGAGCATGCTAATTTTCGTGCTGCGCTTAACTGGTCACTCAACAGCAAGCGTGCTGATTTAGCACTTCATTTAGCTGCTAACTTAGGACACTACTGGGAAGTTCGTGGTTACTATACTGAGGGCCGAGATTGGCTTACTAAATGCTTTACAGCTTCTGACTCACCTGACCCTAAGGTTTTAGCTCAAGCCTTAAACGCCTCAGGTAACTTAGCTCGCATACAGAGTGACTATCCTGAATCTAGGCGTTTGCTTGAACAAGGTTTAAGTATTTACAAAGGTTTAAAATTAGAAGCCAGCATTGCGCAAGTACTTAACAATCTAGGCTTAACAGCAAGAAGCCAAGGTGACTTTAAAGAAGCTAAGGCTTTGCTAAGTCAAAGCTTAGTACTGCAAAGAAACCTACAAGATGATCAAGGCATAGCGCAAGCCCTCAATAACTTATCCATTGTGGCCTTTTGGTACAGCAACTACACTGAAGCGCAAGGTTTGCTTGAAGAGAGCTTAAAGATATCTAAGAAACACAATAATAAACTAGGCATGGCAAACGCTTTGAACAATCTAGGTAACGCCCTTCGTAGTCAAGGTAAGTACAAAGAAGCCCAAAGGCATCAAGAAGAAAGTTTACGTTTATTTAGAGAACTCAAAGGCAAACACGGCATTTCTCAAACGCTTAACAATCTGGCCTTAGTAGCGGTTGAACTTAACGAAGTAGACAAGGCCCACGATTACCTTCTAGAAAGCTTAGAACTTAAAAGAGAAAGTAACGAAAAGCAAGGTATTGCTGGAGCACTCACCAACTTAGGCATGCTTTCTATCGAACTAAACAAAATGGAAGATGCTAAGCGTTACCTTAACGAAGCACTTAATTTACACAAAGGCTTTAAAGATAAAATTGGGGTAGCCATAACCCTAAATATCAAAGGTGATTGGGCAAGAAAACAGCAAGACTACGCTTTAGCAAAAAGCGTACACACTGAAGCCTTAGAGCTTTTCAAACAACTCAATAACAGCTTAGGGCAAGCTGAAGCCCTCACAAACCTAAGCCGTGTTGCCTTAGCGCAAAGCAACTTTAAACAAACAGAAAAGCTAAGTAAAGAAAGCCTAAAGTTACACCACAGCATAAATAACCCTAGGGGCATAGCAGACACCCTAGACAGCCTAGCAAGCAGCTACTACGCTCAACAAAACTCCAAAGCCCTAAGCCTCTGGGCAGCCACAAACAACATTCTTAAAAGCATAAACTCGAGTCGTTCAACAGAAGAACAAGCAGCGCATGAACAGCAACTTGAAGAAGCTCGAGTTCAGTTTGGTCTTAAGGTCTTTGAGCAGGCTTGGCGTTTAGGTGAAGGTTTTTCACAGCAGGATGCTGTTGCGTTTGCTTTTGATGAAGCAAAACCGAAAGTATTTGGCTTTACTGATAAACCGTCAACAAGTCACTGATAGTTCACTGATAAGCTTTTTCTAAACTAGCTTTAAGACAAAACAAAAGGAGACGACATGAAATTAGTTTACTTAAAAGCCCTCATCATTAGCCTTAGCTTTCTTGTGCTTGTTGCTTGCCAAAGCGTAGAAACACCTATTGATACTAGCAATGGCAATCAGGCTGGTATTAATGAATTTACCAGTGCTTTACCCGCATGGGAAACCCCAAGAGTTCAAAACTTAGATGATCGTGAATTCACTGAGGGTGTCGTGCTAGAAAATGACACGACGTATGACTGCACGGTTGAAACGCGTCAGCTTGACCCAACAAAAACGACTTATAAAGACATTATGCTGGCAGGCATCAGTGCAGATGTTTTATACCCTGGTTCTCTTTTACAAGGCGATGACATTGAAAAGGGTTTACTCAGATCTGTTCGTGTAGACCGCGCTCCTATAACCATGACCATTAATCTTAATATTGAAGACCCAAGCATTACAGTACCTAACCCAACTACAGCAACCATGCGTGACGCAGTTTCTCAACTCATTCGCAGGGCAGATACACGCTTGGGTGCCATTGATGTTGTGCCGGGCAATATTTTTTACAACAAAGTAGAAGCGCACTCATTTCAGCAATCTATGAACGAAGTGGGTATTTCTGCTGGTTATGATGATGGTATTTCAAGCAAAATAAATGCATCTTTTAACTTTGGTAGTGAGCGCAAAGCTAGCTCACATACCATTATGGTGTATTTGGTTGAGCCTCTTTTTGAAATTTCTTTTGCTGAAGATGATCTAAAGTCTCCTGCTGATTTGTTTGCTAACACCGTTACTAAAGCTGATTTGTTAGAAGAAGAAAATGCAGGTCGTATGAGTAAAGACAACTTACCTGTTTATGTTAAAACCGTTAAGTATGGTCGCATTCTTATGTACACACTAACCAGTTCACAAGTTGAAACCTTTGAAGAACTGCAAGCAGCTGTTAATGGTTCTTATGGTGCGTTTAGTGGCGGTGCTAGTTACACTCAAGCAGAACGCGATATTCTTTCAGAAAGTCAAGAAACCATTATTGCGTTTGGTGGCTCGCAAGAAGCTTCTAAAGCTGCCATTCTTGATTTAGAAAAATTCTTTGTACCTATAGAAGCAACCCAAGCTGTACCTATTTCTTATGAAATTAGAGATCTTGAAGGTAATGTTGCTCAAGTGGGAGACATAACTGAATATAAAGTACAGACGTGTGAACCTAGAGATGCAATTCCTGTAGGCGAAAGAGTAAGAGTCACACTCGAGCAAGTTGAAGTGCATGACGCTTGTGATTCTGGTGCTGAAGGTCAAAGTGGTGAGATTTTCGGAAACTTTAGCCTAAATGGTGCTCAAGTCTGGTCAATTCCTAGAAGTAATCCTAGAGAAACCTCAGATGGTGATTTTATAAGCATTAACCAATCACGCACCTTCGACCTGAAGTATAGTCCAGTCGGCACGGTTCGTATTTCTGGAACCCTAGCTGATAGAGATACCTTTAGTGCTGATGATGCTGTAGGCGCTTGGAACTTTACGCTTAGCACAGGCAGTGGCTATGGTTCTAAAACCTCAAGATCTAGCCCTGAATGCTCATCTACGCTTTACTACAAGTTTGAACGCTTAAACTTTCTCTACTAACATTCTTTTACAGCCAGCGCATACTAACTACGATGCGCTGGCTAATCTTATTACGGAGGCCAATGTATGACAAACCCTAAACTAGCTTTTAAACTTAGTCTAATCCTCTTTCTTACTCTACTGACCGCTTGTGGTGGAGGCCCTTTACCCGCTGCACCTAGCAACTTACAAGTATTCGCTAATTCAGGCAAAATAACGCTCACTTGGCAAAACAATAGTGCCTTAGCGACAGGCTTTAACATTTATCGTGAAACCGTGAGTAGCAACTTGCAATCTCTTGCTTTTCAAAAAATAGCTGAAGTTAGTGGCACAACTAACTTTTATGAAGACAGCAGCTTTAATGTAAATGAAAGCTACCGTTACGCCGTAACAGCCAAAAGCGCCTCGGGAGAGTCAACAAGAACCGTGTCAGACACACCTATTAGCATAGATAATAAACTCCCTAGCATTATTTACAATTTAGAACTAGCTATTGATACGGTTACGTTAACTGCTTCTGTAACAGATAGTGATGGCAGTATTGAATCAGTTGTCGTTGACTGGGGTGACGGTGAAACAAATACTGTTACAAGTGACTTTACAAACATTAGCTTAAGTCATAGCTACGCAGCTTTTAGCACCTACAGTTTTAGCATAAGTGCAACTGATAACGCTGCGGGTGTAACAACCCAAACAGAAGACTTAGAGGTAACAGCTTTTCCGACAGAAGGTTTGCTTGCTGAATTTACTGAGTTTATTAGAGTACCTGGCGAACGCAAAATGCAAGACAGTAGCGGTAACGATAATAATGGTTTTTTAAACACTTCAAACTCAACTGAACTCAGCACAGCAACCGACCGTTTTGGTTTTTCTGAAAAAGCCATTGATTTCAGTGGTAAAGATGCAGGTCAGTCAAGCGTAGCTGAAATTCGTTCAGACACGGAATCGGGTGAATTAGCCTATAATGACGCCCTAAGTTTAGCCCTCTGGACAAATGGAGGCTCAGGCTATCTAATCGGCCCCAAAGATACAACTCGAGTGTTTAACAGTGCTGGTCTTGTTAAAAGCGGTAGTACGGTTAGCTTTGAAGTGCCTTTAGCAAATAACGAAGAAGGTTACAGTCTAACTGACCCAACTGAAACAACTGGAGCTTGGGTTTTTTATGTTGTCACCATAGAAAGAACAGGCAGTTCAGCAGACCTTAAGCTTTACAAAAATGCTGTCCTTGTAAGTGAAGATAGCTTTGCTGAACCTGAACTTCTACTTTCTGGTAATCCCATTATTGTTGGGGCAAGAGCAAATTATACGGGGGGTGGGGGTGGTAATGATTTTAAGGGCGTCTTAGATGACATTCGTGTTTATGATAGAGCACTGGTAGCAAGCGAGATTAACTCGCTTTACACTGATGGCGGCTGGGCAGCTAATCCCTAAATAAACATTGGCTTAAGCATACTGATAGCTCACTGGTAGCAAATTCTTATAGCAAACCCGATACTATGCCCAATAAACTCTAGCGAGGTTTATACTGATATCGGGTTTTGCTATTGCTTTCAAAGGTCCAAGACCGCGTTTCTTTTTTTAAAAAAGGAAACGCGAAGGGTATTCTTAGCCTTAAATTCTAAAAACTCTTTTTCTGCTGCTAAAATTGCATGTAAGGTTTCTGAAAGACTTAATTGGGTACACTGATACCGTGACGAGCAGCAGTATTTCTGTAAATGAGCGTCCTCCTGCCATTCTAGCTCTTGAACAGCAGTTGGATAATAATGCTTTAACTGCAAATGAGCGCAGTGAGCTTATGGCTGAATTAGCGTGGGAGCTACGCAGGTTAGATACACAAGCGTCACTTAAGCTGGCTGAAGATGCCTATGTTTTGGCCCTTGAAAACAAGTATAAAACAGGGCTTGCGGCTAGTTTGCTAGCGCGTGGCTTTGCCCGTTCTCGTTTAGCACAGTACGATAAAGCACAACAAGATGCGCAGCAGGCTTACCACTATTATGAAGAACTTAATAATGGCATTGGTTCTTACAGGGCCCTAAATTTACTGGGTGTCACTTATGGTCAACTCGGTGATTTTAGTAAAGCCCTACGCACCTTTTTAGAAACCCACATGCTTTGTGAAATGCTGGGTGAGCATGCTGGTGCAGCAGCAGCTTTAAATAATGCGGCACTCACGCACACTTATTTAAGTGATTATGCTAGTGCTTTAGAGCTGCATTTAAGAGCGCTTAAAGACTACGAAAAGCTCAAAGATCAAGAAGGCATGGCTCGCACGCTAGCTAATATTGGCTCTGCTTATATGGAGTTAGCGCGTTACCATGAGGCGTTAGAAAGTTTTCAGAAGGCTTTAGATGCGCAAGGTCAGTGGCATGACAAGCATGTTAATGCCAGCATCCTAATGACTATGGGGCGTTCTTACTTTGAAATAAATGACTTGGATAATGCGCAAAGCTGCATCTTAAAAAGCCAAAGCTACTTTGAAGCACTAGGTGATGAACAAGGTATTTCGCAAACCCAGTTGGTTTTAGGCTTAATTAACTTAAAAACAGGCAAGTTAGACCAAGCAATCAAAAAACTCAAAGGCGCACTCGAGTCTGCCACAAAAATTGGAGATAGGTTGTGTGAGGTGCAGAGTGGTTTGGAGTTAGCAAAAAGCTATTTGTTAAACCATAATGTCTTTGAGGCAGAAGCTTTGTTACTGCATACCTTACAGCTTGCAAAAGCTATTGAAAGTAAAGCTGAGGTTTATAAGGTGCATTTGAGCTTGGCGGGTCTTTATGAGTCACAAAAAGACTTTGCGGAAGCGTTGTTTCATCAGAAGGCTTATGGTGCTTTAAAAGATGATGTGTTTAATGCAGCGTCTGATCATAAGTTTCAGAGTTTACAAATTAGTTTTCAGGTTGAGCAGGCTGAACGTGAAAACGAGATTTTTCGCTTGCGTAACGTTGAGTTAGCTCAGGCGAATCAAAAATTGCAAGCTTTAAATGAATCTCTGAAAGATCTTAATGCTCAGAAAAGCCAGTTATTAACAAAACTCGAGCGTCAGGCGTTAGAGGATCCTTTGACGGGTCTGTTTAATCGTAGGCATTTTGATGAGCAGACAAGTAGGTTGTTTACTGTTGCTCAGCTTGAACAAAAGTGCTTAAGCATTATGATTTGTGATATTGATAATTTTAAATCTATTAATGATACTTTTTCGCATCAAATGGGTGATGAAGTTCTTATAAAAGTTGCTCAGTTATTTCGTGATAATGTGCGTAGTTCAGATGTGTTGGCGCGTTATGGTGGTGAGGAATTTATTTTGACCATGCCTGATACGTCAGATGAGACTGCAATTGTGGTTTGTGAGCGTCTTAGAAAAACAATTGAGACTTATGCTTGGTCAGATATTCACCCAAACTTAAAGGTTACAATTAGTTTAGGTCTTGCTACCGACGTTTCACTTGAAAGCTTTGAGAAGATGATTGCTTTTGCTGATGAAAAACTGTATGAAGCGAAGCGTAGTGGCAAAAATAAGCTTTGCGTATAAGGATCTTTTAAGCCTAACTTAAAAACATTTGCGTAACAAAAATCTAGAACAATGACACCTTTTGAGTTTTTCCTTTTGTCACTGTGTATGCTCATAAGCAAACAATTTTCTTGCATTATTACCGCGTTTTCAGAAGGTAGATTTAGCAATAAACTGATTCAATCTGTTAATAATATTACTCGTAAATACGCTTAAAAGGCGAATCATACTAGCTGTAAGAAAACTGTCATAGGACAAATTATATGCTACTTAGAACGATTAAGTTCGTCAAGTTCTAGAAAGGAACATCGTGTATTCCATTATGAAAAAACTCCCCTTCTTAAAAACATTCTTAGTTCTATGTGTTCTTACTTTCTCAGTATCAGCTTTTGCAGGTGAAGAACCTAGCACTGTTGAACGATTTGATGCCCCTGCTAAAAACATCGTTATCGTTAAGTCAGATGACGCTAAGAACGATGATGGCGGCAAAGAAGACGGCACACCTCCAAATAGCATGAGAGGCGTTTGGGACGGCTAAGCTCAAACCCTAACTACTTAAAGTCAAAAGCTCGAGTTTAAACTCGAGCTTTTCTGTTGTTAGTTTAGCTTGAAGTAATCAACCATTTCGCTAATCAGCTCTGAGTAGAATGCTACTAGCCTGTCGTTGGGCTGCTGTCCGTTTAAGCGTTTTTCCATGGGGTCGTTTGCTTTTATGTTTGAGCCAGAGAGTTGCTCGAGCATGGCGTGACCACAAAAGGGAACATGCAATTCTGAGTAGCCACCTTCGTGCGCTGCGACTAGTCTACCGTTTGTTATGCTCATGAGTTGTGCGGTCATTTGCCTATAGGTTTCTGAGGTGCACATCATGCGAGATAGCGGGTCAACCCCTGAAGCGTCAAAACCACAAGCTACAATCACTAGGTCAGGCTGAAATTGCTTTAGCTTGGGTATGACTAGGCGTTCCATGGCTTCTAGGTAGGTTTTGTGTCCTGCGCCTGGGGGTAGCGGTATGTTCATGTTTGCTCCCACACCTGCGCCTTCGCCTAGGGCATCAATGCTGCCGGTATCTTGCGGGTAGCAGCGTTCTTGATGAAGTGAAATGGTGAGTACATCATCTCGCTTGTAAAAGATGCTTTCTGTACCGTTACCATGGTGTACATCCCAATCAACCACAGCTATTTTTTTAAATAAACCTTTGGCTTTAGCGGCTTCTATGGCTATGGCTATATTTGCAAGCAAACAAAAGCCATTTGGCCAGTCAGCCATGCAGTGGTGACCTGGGGGTCGTGACAATGCATAAGCATTTTTTTGTTTACCTGTTAAGACGGTTTCAACTGCGTCTATAACTAAACCTGCAGATAATCCAGCAATCTCATAGGCACCTGGTCCGAAGGGTGTGCGTAAACCAAGCTCTCCGCCTCCTTTATCTGAAAGTGAGCGAAATTCATCTAGGTAGCTTTTTGGGTGTACTCTCAGTAAATCTTCTTGACTTGCAGCAGCAGCACTGCGACACTCGAGTTCTTGGCTGAGTCCTGTGACATCCATTAGATTTTTGAGGCGGCGTTTGGTTTCGGGTGCTTCGGGTAGACCTCCTGCAACGAGGGGTTGTACGTGTCCGCCGACGGGAGCTAAGAGTGCGTAGTTTCCGCCTGTGTGCCAGAAGCATTTTTCATCCCATATGAAAGCTGTCATGAGCGTGTCCTTCCTTTATCTTATGACTAAGTATATCGTTTAGGCTGTTGGTAGTTGCTCTCGGACGGGTGAAAACATATTGTAGGTGATGGTTTCTGGGCAACCTTCTGGAACAAAGGCGCCATGTGCTTTATAACTTGGAATCAGGATTGCTTCGTGCGCTTTTAGGTGAACGCTTTCATCTGCAAAGGTAAAGATGAGTTCACCTGTTAGCACAAGGGTTATTTGCTCTACCTCATGCTCATGTACGGCAAATTCAGCGCCTGCTTTATAACTGTAAATGATGCACTCGAGCTTTTCACCTGTGATGCGTTGTCTTGAGACTAAGTCGGATAGTTTGTC
>CAZWJZ010000093.1:0-3786 GCA_964634665.1 uncultured bacterium
CTAGAAGCCAAACAAGCTGGCACCGTAACACCCGCAATACTCGAGCCTGTAGGAATACCATAACTATGAGATATAAGTGCAGAACTAAAGCTTGAAGGTACAAAAAAGCTGTACTGACCAGCACCGTTTGTAGTGGTACTCAGGCTTGTAACACCATCTGTAAGGGACATGCTTACGCCAGAAACACCTGTTTCACTGCCATCTTGCAAGGCATTATTGGCGTTAGCCAAAACGCTGTAAGGTGAAGCGCTGCTATTTAAGCCATCATCATAAAAGACAGTACCTGAAATAACAGAACCTTTAAACAATGCAAAATCTTCATTGCTTATGTCTTGATCAACAACGCTTATGCTGCGACTACCTGTTATAGGTTCAACAAAAACCCAGTCTGTTGGCTTGATAATGCTTGTCTTAAGGGCCGTATCTGTAATAATTATGCTGTAAGTTGCAGGTGGCACAGCTTGAAATAAGTAGTTACCGGTAGTGTTGGTTGAAGGGTCAATTTCTATAGATTCAAAAAGCATATTACCACTGTCTATTAGATTGACAAAAACAGTAGTACCCGTAGCCCAATCTTCACTGGGTTCTTGAATAGAGTTTGGCTGCAAATCATGAAAGACAGTACCTGAAACTCCAAAGCCGACAATTTCAAGTTTGTAATCTTCAACTTCACCGTCACTGGCTGCTGTGCTTGCGTCAGCGCTGGTCAGGGTGTCGGTGCTTAGGCGCAAGCGCACGAAGGTATCGCCAACTGTAATGCCCGGCAGGCTCGACCAGTCCAGCGTGGCTGTACCTGCATTGGTGCCATCCGCTACTGTAACGGAGGTATGCTCGTCAGTGTCAAAACTACCATTGCCATCGAAATCAATCCAACCATGCAGGGTTGCTGTGCTGCCGGTCATGTTGGTAACACTCGCATTGATTGCATAGCTGCTAGCGTTTGCAGCCAACGTGGCAAAACTGCTAACGCCGTCATCGGCATCGCCTGCGGCATTGGCGTCATCATAGTCGGCAGCATCGGCAGTTACCGCCGCGCCGAGCTGGATGCCGGAAACGATGGTGTGGGACGCGCCGCCATAGTTGGTGCCGGTCAATGGGGCGTCGGAGCGGTCTTGCTGGCAACTGGCAACCTTGACTGTATCAAGTGCATAACGCTCAACTCGATGAACATTCGTCGCATCCACTGGTGTAATCAATCCGGCAAACCCCTCCAGATCGCGGACGGAGATGTATTCCGCTGTGACCCCAACAGAGGTTACGCTCGAAAGAACTGACGCAAAGTTGGCGGCGGTCGCAGAGGTGCGACCCGTCTGATTCGTCAGATCCGTATTCGGTATGAAGAACCATTCGGACCCCGGTTCGAGTCTCCGTTCGATCGGAACCCACACCCCTGTTGCCAGCGCCGCGCCGGGGGTCGCGATGTCCAGAACCAGACGTCCAGAACTTCCCACAATGTAGAAATCTTGTGATTGTTCGGTATAGGTGGGATTAGTACTCGCATAGTTGAAACGTTCAAAATATATAACACCTCCAGATGCAGCACTCATGTCAGCGCCCGAGAGATTACCCGATGACCAGAACGGGATTCCCCCCGCATTATCATATGCGCCGACAAAGCCGCCACCTGATGGACTCGCCACACCCAGTCCACCGTTCAAAGTAGAAACGGCGGTTACATCAGCTTGCGTACTATACGCATTCGCGATATTGTTTGAGGGCGCAGAATATCCAATTGGTGGATTCTGTGCTTGGCTGGAGATCCAACCCCCATTGCCACCGTCATCAAACAGTTCTTCGTATAAGACCGTTTCTGCTGTACATACGGAAAATGTCTGGGGTGTCACGGGTGGCATGGGACGCGCCTGCACACTCACGGCATAATCCTCGACCTCGCCATCGGAGGCGGCGGTCGTGCTGTCGAGGCCGCTCGTCGTGGACCACCGAAAGCGAGCGAAGGTCTGGCTCGTGGTTGCCAAAGCTGGCACGGTCACAGAAACATTGATTGTGCTCGCGCCCGCGTCAGGCGATTGCAGATCAACCGCCACCTGCTCGCCCGCATCGGCGAAATCGCCGTCGCCGTTCCAGTCGATCCAGCCTTGCAGATAGCCGCTGTTGCCGCTCGCCTGCGTCACGCTGACCGGAATGGTCGCACTCTGCCCCTGATTCAGCGCGGGGAAGGTCACGCCGTCATCGACATCGCCCGCCGCATTGGCATCGTCATAGTCGGCAGCATCCGCAGTTACCGCCGCACCGAGCTGGATGCCGGAAACGATAGTGTGCGCCGCGCCGCCATAGCTGGTGCCGGTCAATGGGGCGTCGGAGTAGTCGAAGCTCGGAATATCCCGGTAATCAAAGTCGGCGCTCAGCGGCGTCGCGCCCGCACCGTTTGCCGCCACATCCGAATCGCTGTCCGAAAGCGCAAAGACCGAGCCGTCATGGGCTATACCGTTGACATCGGCGTAGCTGTCGGAGGTTTCCGCCGCAGCGTCGAGACCGTTCGCCCCGACAGCACCATCCGTTCGGCCATCACCGTCTGCATCCGTCAGGCCAAGCCCGCTTTCGACAATATCGAGAATGCCATCCGCATCCGAATCGAGGTCCAGATAGTCCGGGATCGCATCACCCCCCGGCACGCCGAAATCGGTGTTCACCGGGGTCAGTCCGGCGGACGCCACCGAATCCTTGTTCCCGATGGCTCTGTCATAGTTGTCGTCGAGGCCGTCATTATCGGCATCCGTCATCGAGGTGCCCGCGCCACTAGGCGGGATGTAGCCCGCCGTGGTCTGCGCCTCGATATTGTCGGGAATGCCGTCGTTATCGCTGTCGAGATCGAGGTGATCCGGCCTGCCATCGGAATCACTGTCCCGCGTTTCCGTGACCACAACGCCGAAGATCAACCCCTGCGGGTCATTTTCGGACACGTAGCTCAGCTTCATGATGTCGATCGACGGATCAATAGCATAGAACGTATAGTCATCCCCGTTGCCATTGGCACCATTCGTCGTGATGACGGTACCCGTCAGGCCCGCTGTTCCAGCAGGAACGCCGTCAAGATAGGCGAACTGATACTCGGCCCACCAGTCGAACACATCCAGGGTACCGACGACGCCCAGCTCCGTCGAGGAGGTGACCGTCGCAAACTCCGGCGCAGGGCCAAGGCCCGCAAGGCCGACGATGTATTTATACGAGTAATTCCCGCTATCGAGCGAACTGGCTGGCACCCCGAAGTCGATCTCAAGGTCGCGCGTGATGGGAGATCCACCAACGCTGATCAGATCGAGATAGGTCGGGGCGTCAACAACCGTGGGAACACCGTCAATCGTCGTCGTGGAGGCTCCACCCGGATCGAACAACTGATAGAATTGCGTCCCACTCAAATGCGTCAGCGTGATCCCGCCGGGCATCGTGGCCGGTCCTGTCGGATCGATTGCGAAAGTCGTCGTGCCCGTGGCGTTCATCTCATCCGCGCGCGCCTGCACGACCTCGGCAAAATCAACGTATTTGACGAGACCCTCGGTCACATCCGTGATGCCGTCGTTATCATCGTCGATGTCGATACTGTCGATGATTCCGTCCCCGTCCGTGTCCGGGAAAGTGACAGAGGCAAAGGGGTAGCTGGCCCCTGGTGCCACCGTCAGCGCTGCTGAGGCTATGTTATTTAGATTATTTAGACCTGAAACATCTGAAGCGGTATTGTCGTAAACACCTGTTGATGATGCGGTTACATTTAGCGTAACTTCACAGCTTTGTGCTCCTCCAGCCAAAATGCCCCCTGTTAAGGTTACA
>CAZWJZ010000093.1:3796-14295 GCA_964634665.1 uncultured bacterium
TGAATTGCCTGTTGTAACTGTGCCACCACATTGCGAGCTGGCGGGTGTACCTGAAATGCTTACGCCAAGCGGTAAAGTGTTGGTGAAATTCATGGAATTTTGAGCAGGTAAGCCTGGTACATTGTTTATGGTGAAGCTTAGGTTTGTTATGCCTCCAGGGCTAATGGTATCGTCATTATCACTGTCAACAGGACCAAAGCGTTTTTGCAAAGTTGGTTTGTTAATGCTAAAAGTCATGTCGAACTCAGTAAAAAAACTTGTACCTCCTGTGGTGACAACGTCCCACTGAATGCCTGCACCCATATCGTGATTTGTTAGGACATCTGTATCAGGTAAATCGCCAGATGCGCTTGCGATGCTTATTGGGGGTGCATCGTAAAGACCGCATTGATAGTGATCCCAAACATCAGAGATGCCACGTTGACGATAACCAACTCTAAATAAATTATCGCTAGACACCCCCCCTACATATTTAGGGAAGCTTGATTGTGGTGTACATTGACCATTATCATCACCATCTAACTGAAGGTCTGTCCAGTGGTAAAGACGAACCCGTTGTGTATTTGCTGAAGGTACGGTTAACTCGTATTTTAAGGTGTAAAAATCATTTGGGAAAATATAATCAACGGTTTGTGTAACCGTATAGGTTTGACCAGCTATGGTTTTTCTATAAACAGTAGTGACTGTGCCGTCTCCTGATACTGAGCCTCCTGACTCTGAAACTGTATCCCAAGCGAGTGTTGTTCCAAACCAAGCAGGTGAGTAAGCAGCAATAATGTCATTACCTACCTTTAAAAAGACACTATTAAAAAGGGTTTGATTCGGTGGGGTTAAGCTGCTAAGGTAAAATTGTTTTGAATTTGATGTGAGTCCATCTGCTGAGCAACGCTCAACTTGAAACTGTCCATTTTCACCAACATATATTTTTAATCCGCCGTTTGCACCTGTAAAAGAACACTGCCCTCCGGTACTATTGATAATAGTGCTTGCAAATACCGAACTCATGAGGTTAAAGCCCACCAAAATCACAATTAGACTCATACCTAGCTTTAAGACATGATTATGTTTTGCTTGCGAGAAAATCATTGACTACCTCCGAAAAGCTCGAGTCTTAAATAGAGGCCATTGGTGGTGTAGTTTGATAAGCCATCAAAACCGTTGACTGTGTAGCCTAAAATGAACCAGATTTCATCTATCATGCGCAGGCTTCCTTCGAAACTTATAGCTGTTGCATTTGAGTTTGTGGCGGGTTGCCACTCGTGGTAAAGGGCGCTACCTAGACCGTAGTTTTTGCTTAAGTAGTAGTGACCCCCTAAAGAGATGAGGTAGGTGTTTCCTTGTGGGGTGTTGAGGGGTAATTTGTAGGCAAAGGCGGGTCTGAGTTGCCACTGGGTTCCAAAATGTAGGGTGGGGGCTAGTTCGCCTTCGAGGATGGGTGTTTCGCCTGTGCTGAGTTTATGGTAGCTAAGTAGGCTTAGATTGCTGCCTCTTAAAGCGTAGGAGAGCGTAAAGTCACCTTCTTGCTTGGGTGCAAGTTGGTAGTTTGCAGCAAAGGAGATAACTTGTTGTTTGCTGAGTTGGCCTGTTATGCCTGAGCGAAGCGTGACTTTGAAGGAGTCTTGGTTGCTGCTGTCGTAACTAACTTCGCTGCCAAGGTTTGCTTTTATGGTTTCTGCTTCGAAGCGTACCCCAAAGCTTGCCAGGCCTGTATTTGTGCTGTCATTAAAGTCTTGCTCATAGGCTGCGGCTAAGTCTATAAACCAGTTTTTGCTTAGTGCTAAGGGTGTGTCTATACCAAAGCGTGCGCGGTTTCCTGCGCCATTTGCGCCGGGTAATTGATAAGACAGGGCTAGGCTGCCGTTGCCAAGTCTTTGGATTAAGCCTAAACTGCCGCTTAGGTTGAGGCCCCATGTGTAACTTAGGTCAGATGTGAGGCTTAAGTTGTCATCTAGTTTGTAGCTTACGCTCAGGTCACTTAAGGCTTGACTTTGATTACTGAAGGGTTGCGTGTGGGTAAGATTTACGCCAAAGCGTTCGTTACTGTAGCCTGCTCTTAAGACTGCGTTTAAGTCTTGTTTTTCCCAGACGTAAGCGACCCCTAAGCCTAGCTTGAAAGGGTCTAGTTTTTGTTCATAAAGAATATTGGTTTGATTTCTTGTGGAACTCGAGCTTTGTTCTAGGGCTAGGTCTTGGTTTTCGTTTAAGCTGTAGGCGAGTCGGGCTTGGCCTTGTAGTTGCGTGTTGTAGCTTAGGTTTAGGTTGCCTGTTAGGGCGTTTTGTTCGAAGTTTAGGCTTAGGCCGAGTTGTGCGTTGTTGTCTGGGTTGTAGTTGTAGCTGCTTTTGAAGTTGAGGGTTGTGCTTTGGTATTCGGCGTAAGCGCCTAGGTTGAGGCCGTTTTGTTGGACTGTGCTTAGGCCAAATTGCCAGTTTTGGAGTTGGTATTTGACGCCGAGGCCGTAGCTTAGGCTGTCGCGGCTGAGGTCGCGTTTTTGGTAGCTGATGTTTAGCTTTACGTCTTGGCCGCTGTTTGGGTCTTTGGCTTGTAGTGGGTTAATGAGGATGATGCTGCCTGTGAGGTAGTTGATGCTGTAATCTACAAGGCGTATGAGGGTTTTTTCTTCTGCGCCTATTTTTACAGTGAGGGTTTCGCTACCTGCTTTTATGCCGTCTGCAATATCTTTTATGAGGTAGAAGCGTGTGCCGTCTGGGGTGATTTCTTGTTTGCTTATGTCGCTGGGGCTTAGGGCTATGAATGCGCTGGGGGTAAGTTGGTCATATTGATTTGGTTTGAGTCTAGCTTCGGCTTGTAATGCGGTTAATTCTGAGGCTAGGTTAAGGCCGGGCATGTATATGGTACTTGTATAGTAGCCAAGGCTGTAGGTGGCATCGTCATAACGAATGGCAAAAAAGTCTTGACTCCTTAGGCTGGCTTGGGCATCTTTACCTGAGCCTGTTAAAGGAAAACGTTCGCTGTCTTCTGTTACGCGTTCTAAATCACCTGTGCTATCTAAGGCAGCTTGCAGGCTACCGTTAGCGAAGGGAGTTTCAAGGTAGCCTTTTGCATTGCCTGAAATACTTAGATTGCCTTTATTGAATCTAGCGCTTATAACACCCTGAACACTGTATAGGTTTGTGCTTGTGCCCCCTATAAAACTTTCATGCTCTATTTCCAAAGCATTAAATTCTGCTTTTATGAGGCCTCGTTGCGCGTAACTTACGGGGCTTAAGTCTAAGCGAGCAACGCCTTCTTTCATTAAGACTTGGTAGCCTGACATGTCAGGGAAAGCGTCTGGTTTTAAAGGTTCTAAGTTTGTTTCTATGGTAACAGCACCAAAGCCGTTTGTTAGGCCGTTATTATCTGTCGCTGTTATTTCAAACTGAATGGGGGTGACACCATCTGCGGCTAAGGTGACTGGCGTTATGTTTAAATTAGAAGGGTTAGCGGCTCTAAAAATGCTTATTTGATCTCGCTCGGAACCTGCAATAAGCTCTAAGTTATTTTCACCTATCAGCAAGGGTAAACCGTAATACTCGAGTCTTTGTAGGCCGCTTTCTTCGTTAAGTTCTAATTTGCCTAGGTATTTTTTGTCTACCGTTTCGCCATTTAGTTTTAGCTCTGGGCTTACGTTTACATTTAATTCTATGACAACTTTGGCTTGATCTAGGGTTCTGTATATGGTATTGGCTAGGGGTTCTTTAATCAGGCCATCTCGTTCTTTAAGGCTTAATTCTCGAGCTTCGCTGAGTTCTGAAAAACTGTGATTGCCTTGTAAGGTAATTTCTCTTAAGCCTGCTTTTAAAGTTAAGCTGGGTTCGTTTACAGCACTTAGTTCTTCGCTATGTCTCAAACTGTAGCTGATAACCCCTTCCGTCATAAACTCGAGTTCCCAGTACAGTAGGGTTGATTCGTTTGTGCTGCCGTCCTCTGCAATTGTGCTAAAACTGCGTACTTTGGGGTCAGCTATGAGTTCGCCGTTAAGACGGCTCGAGCCTATTTCGTAACTGCTGTTAGCTAGTTGTTTATGGCTTATGAGTAGCTTGTCGCCTTGTTCTGCTTCTAGTGTAAAGGGAAGGCTTATGTCAGATATGCGTTCGGCTTTTAAGAGGGGTTTTACGACTACGCCTGCTTGTGCTGGGAAGCCTACGGGGTTGCTTCCTAAGAAAATAGATACTTCGTTGAGGAGTTCACCTATGCGGCTTGGTGTTGCACTAAAGCTTAGTTCTTTGCTTTCTAAAGCTGTAAAGGTCAGACTTGTTAGACTGCTGGCATCTAGGTTTAAGCCTGCATCTGGTGATTCCCGTAAGTCAAGAGTCACGCTTCTTGCTAAGGGGTTTGTGATGCGTACTAGAAAGTCAAGACTGTCACCTTCTACAATAATGTCTTTAGAGGCACTTTTTTCTAAAGGAACAAGTTTTCTAGTAAGGCTGTCAGTTGCGCTTAAGGGTCCTGCATTACTTGTTAAGTTAGCTGTGAAATTAGCGCTTGCTTCAGGGCCAAATCGAACGTTTGCTTGGTAACTATGGCTAGCGCTTTCTCCTACAGCTAGTGTGCCACTAAAGCTTAAGTCTGTCAAAGGCTCGAGCCATTCGGGTGGGGTGTCTGTTAGTTGGTAGCTTAGGGGGGCTTGGCCTGTGTTACTTACATTCAGGGTTACGGTTACGGTTTCGCTTGGTAAAACAATGCTTTCACTTAAGCCTCGGTTTAGTTCTACGTTTGCTTTGAGTATAGTTAGAGTGGCACTGCTGCTTAATGCTTGACCATTAAAGCTGAGGCTTGCTTCGTTAGTTAGGGTTTCTGGTGCGTCGTTCGTTACGGTGGCGCTCAAGCTAAAGCTTTTACTTTGACCTGCTGCTAGATTAAAGCTTTCTTCAAGGTTTTCACCGTTGAGGCTTGCGGGTAAATGGTCTTTTAGAAGAATGTTTTTTGCTTCTACATCTCCTGTATTGCTTACGCTTAAGGTAAACTCAACTTCTTCTCCTGCTATGGCTTGGCTTACGGAGCTACTTTTGTTTAAGCTTAATGTGGCGGGTTGAACGACTTTTACGGTATCAGTTTTGGCTAAACCCCAGTCATCTAGGTTTGAAAAAACAGGGAAAATGCCGGTTTCATTGGGGCTTGCTATTAGTTCAACTACGGCTGTTCGTGTGTTTGAAAGGGGGCTAGTTAGTCTATCTTGAGCACTTAGTTGCCAGCCTTGCGGTAGGCTTAGGTAGAGGTCTGCAGGTAGTAGATCTGCAAAGTCAGTGCTTGCTGTTGTGCGAATGGTTGTGCTTTCACCTAAAATGAGTTCTTTAGGAAAGACGTCTAAACTTAAGTCAACTTGCGGGTAGATTTTAAAATGAACGGTTTTGCTTTCACCGCGTTCTAGCGTTAGAGTTTCAGGTATAGCTAGGGTAGCGCCAGCTAAACTTGCTGAAAAGCTATAACTGCCTGCGCTTAAACGAAATTCACGTGTGCCTTCTGCTGCTATGCGCTGTGTTTCATCATTAAGTTGAAATTGTAAGGGGTAGGGGCGCTCAGAGCTTGGTAAAACTAAGCTGCTTGTAACGGTTAGTAAAGCAGGCGGTGAGTAATCTACAGCAGCTGTTGGTATTGGTAAAGGAAGCGCTAAAATATAGCGAATATGCCCACCTTCAAAGCCAAACTGATACTTTGTTTCTGTTAAGGCTGTACCAGCTGTTTGCTCTAAACCTACTAAGCGGTAGTTTGCTAAATTAGGTAGATCTGCCTCACGAATACTGTAGCCTGTTAAGCTGTAAGCTAAATCAATGGCATTACCAGCGGTATCTACAACCTCTACGGTCACAGGGTTCGGGAAGAGTTCTCTTAAAGCAACGGTATTAGAGTACTGATAAGCAGTTTCAGGAATACGAAACATAATTTGATAACGACCCGGTTCGCTAAACTCCCAAGTCACCCACTCGAGTTTGCCCGATACTTCAAGCATGCGTTCTTGTCCGTTTGGCATAATGACTTTGGCTTCGAGTTCTTCAGGACCGTCACCGTCATAAAGAGCATAGCGTGAGGGCAGAGCGTCAGCAGGTAAATTAACTTCAAAGCCTTTTACCCAGTCTCTTCCTCGAATGTCAAAAAGCTCGGTGCCTTCTGCGAAGCTGAGTGATGCAATCTGCGGGTTGGGTGTGGTGAGTCTATATATATAAGCGTTTTTGGCATTACCAAAGAAACGTGAGGTTAGGGTGTAGCCGCCTGCTGCTAACGTACCTTCATAAAGAGTAACCCAGCGGTGCTTTTCTACCGCGTAACCACCATCAGCAATAACACTGCCTGCTTGAGCTAGAATAAATTCACCCCTCAGGATACTATTGGGGTCATAGTTTTCATCACCAAGTTCTTCTTGACCAAAAAGCTCAGCACGGTAGTCATCTGGGTCAAAACCAGGTGAGTAAATTTCAAGCTTTACTGGGCTATCTTCACCAATAGCTAAAAGCATATTGACATCTTTAATTTCCCAACCCAACCCGTCTCCTAAGACAATACCTTTGACTTCTATTTGGGCAAAGCCAAATGACAATACAGTTACCAAAGCAATTAGATTGCGTAATAAAAGGTCGCGTATCATGGGTATCTCCAGCGAGCATTAGGATCAGTCAAAGGAATGCTTTCTTTTAAGTCATAACTAAGAGTCTGCTCACCTTCAAAAAGATCAAAGGAAAAGACCTTGTCTTCTTTATTAGGAATGCTATCAATAATTTGTAATTCAGGTAGAGCCTCACTGCTTTGCACAAAAAGCACTACGCGCATACCCTCAGGTAAGGCAATAAGTTGTTTCTCTATGCGTAAAGGACCAAACAAAAGCTGTGTTTTACGACTTGCCTCAATAATGCCAAGGGGGGCTTCAAGGGGAAAATCGCTAACCGTCAAACCCTGCAAAACAACACGGTGCCTATAACCTGTGCCTAAAGCTTCAGGCTGAGGTCTGGGGCTAAACGGCGCACTAACAGGGTCAAGCATGACTTGCCAAGTACCCGGCTCTAAATCTCTAAAGCTATAGCGCCCCTCAACATCTGTCAATGTTTGCCAGCCATTACTCAACAGAACTCGAGCGCCCGGCAGAGCCAAGTCAATAGTCTCATCATAGCTATCATTTTGATTAAAATCCAAAAAAACGCGACCTGCTAGAAGGGCGTTGGGTTTCGTCAAGGCACTTTCATCAAGTACAACAGCGCTTTGCACTTCAAGAGATGTCACTGAAATGCCGTTGACCCCTTGAAAATCAGCCCCACTTTCAGGACCAAACGCGTAACTACCCTTAACTTGAGCTGTGTTAATCAGCTCACCAGATGCACCCGGCATAACCAACATGTCATAGGTCACGCTTAACTGATCTTTACCCTCAGCATCACCTTTGGGTTGCAGTACAAAAGCACGCTCATTAGTTAAATCCCAAATAAGCGAAGAACCACTTAAGCTAGGCTCCATAGCGCGTTCATTACTTGCCATCTTCACTCGAGCTGTATTGGCAAGGTAACTAAGTCGTTCATCAGGGTTATCAGTAAGTTCTATAACCATAGGAATGTTATTAGGATTTGTGACAATGATTTCGTAATGAAGGACTTCCCCAACTCTAATACGCTCACTCGACACTTTCTTATCAATTGCAATGCTAATAACAGGAAAACCATGAAACACCGTGTTTGACTTAAGAGGATTAGCAAGCTCTTGGGCTCTTAATACAAAAGAATTAGCCAGAACAAACACTTCACCCTCAGGTGGCTCATCAGGCATTTTCACTTGCAAGCTCAAACGTTTACTCTCACCACTCTTAATTCGATCAAACTTCCAAGTAACAACGCGGCTAGCCGCGTCAAAACTACCTTCATCAGACGCTGAAATAAAGCTCGTCGGCAAAGCCGGAACAGGCACACCCGCAGCATTCTTTAAGAACTCGAGTTCGTCGCTAACGGTTACGTCGTTTAGGTCAAAACTATTTGCGTTGTTAATGGTTAGGGTGTAAGTTAGGGTTTCGCCTGCATCAACAATGCCTTCTTTGTCTACTGATTTAATAATGTTTGTGCTACTGCCACTAACAGATGCATCTACTTGGTCAAAGCTTAGATTGCTGCGGTTTGTTGCTGTAGAAATAGCGTCTAAGGTAACGGTAAATGCACCTACAAGGCTGGCTGTGGTTAAACAGAGTAAAAAGTCTCTTGTTTCACCACTTTTGAGTTCTAAGGGTTGGGCTAAGGGTTCACCTGAAAAGCCATTTAGGCTTGCGCTTACATTTTCAGCTAGGCCTCTTAGTTTAATCAGGTAGCTATCTTGAGTGTTACCTGCGTTTTCTAAGCTGTGTTCAAAGCAGTGTGTTTGACCAAAAATTAAGCGAGGAATCTTTTGGCGATCATCTGCACTTTCCTCACCATTCGGGAGTGCTCGGGGATTTTTTATGGGTCCTAAATGATGTTGAAAACTAGGGCTTATTTCAAAGTCAACGGCTACTTCTGCTGGGCCACCTGGGCCTTCGGCAGTAGTTATGTTTTTGCGTTTACCGGGTTCTGCGCTTGTGAGTACAAGCATTTTGAAACTAAGGCTAAGTTGTTCACCTACAGCTAAATTATCTACGGTAACGCGTAAGCCTTGCACATTACTTAGTTCATTAGCAAGCCAGTTGTTACCATCAAAATAACGAATTTGGCCTTGGCTAGCTTGCACTGAGCCACTTACATAGGCTAAACCTTGTAAGTCACTGCTGCTAAATAGGTCGCTTAAACTTACACTGTTAAAGGTCTCTGCTGCGCCAGTATTGAGTACGCGTAAATTAAAGCTTAGAACGTCACCAGGGTTTGCTTTTTGCTGTGAGACTGATTTAAAAGCTTGTAGTGCTGCGCCTGCAGTAGCACGAATGAGCGCGTAGTTGTCGTTATCTAGCTCGCCTGTTTCGCAGGTTGCGGTGGGGCTTATATAGCTTTCACCTAAGGCTCCAAAAGGAACGCTTACCGCCATAATTAAAGTTGCGCTTTCGTTGCTGGCTAAGCGAAGGCGTTTGACTAAAGGTTCTCCGGTGCTTAATTGAGCATCGCTATTTAAATCTTGGTAAAATAAGAGGTTTTCAGGTGTCCAGCGAGAACGACTGTCTTGCGCCCAATCAAGGTCAATCGTAAAACTTGCATTACCTGCATTTGTTAGGGTGTATGGCAAATAAATGGTTTGGCCTTGGCTTGAGTTAGCTTGTTGACTAGGCTTTTGTACGCTTCCGTTAGGGCTTAATTCTGGAATACAAAGGGCTCTGATTACGGTGTCAACTTCGTTTGATAAGGTGGTTTCACCGTTATGTTTTGCACTGGCTTGATTTCTTATAATTGTGCCAGCAGGTGTGATTGCCCATGCAAGACTGAGTAAAAAGAGTGTGCTTAGAACTGTCATGCTTAAGGTCTTGAGCCGTTTCATAAAGCCCTTTCGAAAGATGCAGAGACGTTGTGAATAGGGTTCCCGTAACGTCTTAAGAAGATATAGTGCATAAAATAATGTTTGAAAAATGGGCTGCTAAGCCTAGCTCTAACGCTAGGCTTAGCACAAGAAACTTATTGCACGCGGACTGAGAAGCGAACTTCTACTGATCCTCCGGGGTTGAGCGTAACAATGAAGAACTCAACAGCGTTAATACTGCTGTCTATACCAGCTGGGCTGGTTGGGCAAGCAGATGGGAAGCTTGCGCCACCATCCGTTGAACACTTGATGGTGTCACTGCCACCTGGGGTTGTTTCAAACTTGGCTGAGTTGACAACAAAGTCTGTGAAGGTGGGTACCGAGTCAAGCACTTGGGTGTTGCTAACACTGCCAGTACCGATGTTGACAACGGCCATACGGTAAAGAATGTCTGAACCTGGGGCAACTTCGGGTGGGGTTGTAGCGTCAGTGCCGTCACCTTTAAACCAAGTTGTACCGCTATCTGCACTCCACTCTTTAACAATGTTTAGTTCACCACTAATCACAGTAGTTGTATCTGTAACACTGGCGCTTCCTGTTGCTGATCCATCACTACCGAAGGTAGGTGCAGCTGTAACCGTGACAATATTGGTTGCGTTTTGCGGTACACCAGCAGGTGCATTGACTTTTACAAATAAGGTTTTGTTTGCACCAGGTGTAATGGTCGTTGCAGGTATGCCAGAAGCTGGGTAGTAAGTTGTACCGTCATAAGAGTAAACGTAGGTCCAGCCTGCTGTATTACCACTGGCTGATTCAGTTAAGTCGATATCAGTAATATTTTGATTACCATTATTGGTTAAGTTGTGCTGGTAAATAATCGTACCTGGGCTAGGTACCGTACCATTACGATTTGGGTTAAAGCTAAAGGTTTTAATGGCATTAACGGTAACGGTGTTTGTATTAAAGCTAGCTGTTGAAGCTGATAACGGTGACGTTACGCTTTGACTAATAGTGGCCACTTGTGGGGTTGCACCTGCAGGTATATTAACAACTGCAAATACTGTGATTTCAGCGTCAGTATCAGGGTTAATAGTGCCGGTATTACTTATTGGGG
>CAZWJZ010000094.1:0-14193 GCA_964634665.1 uncultured bacterium
ATCTCCGCATCTTAACCTACCTTTAGGGATGTTGTTTTTGTACGCTTACTTAGTATGAGATATACCTAAAAATCCAGATCATCATTTTTTGATTTTATAAAACGATCAAACGCATCGTCTTCATAAGTACTTGATTCCACCGGGGGTGTTTGCGTTTTTGTCACGGTTGCTTTAGGTTTAAATGTAGCTGTAGCAACATCATTAAATAAAGGAATTTGTTCGGGTTCTTCAAGTCCAGTCTTTTTTGATCTTGGGACAGGCTTAGCATTCACAATTTCTATAGGCTCATCATCTGCATTAATCAATGTAAATTTGGGTGTGCTTGGTGGGCTAGGCACTAGCGCAGGCTCATCAAAAACAGGTTCATCAAGAAGCAAAGGCTCGAGTTTTTCTTCAAAACTGATAGGCATTAAGGGTTTTTGAGGCTTTATGTTTTCACTTGGCGTTGTTATAGGCTTATGTGTTCTGGTGACTTTAGCCTCAACAGAGCTAGGTGTAGGTGTTGCCACTGGAATGCTAGCTGCCACGCTAGCAGAAGCATTAAGACCTCTGGTTACATTATTATTTAAGCGTCGCTTCAACTCTGTTTTTGAGTCTAGTTTAGGCACTCGAGTTTGGCTTTGCTGGCGTTTAGGTTTTGCTTGGCGTGACTCTTTTACTTTTTTGGGGCTTGTGTGTGCTGTTCTTAAGGTAAAGAGTGACCACATTAGAAAGAGTACTGAGGTAAGCATGAGAAAGAGTAGTAAAATAAGAACGACGAGCGGTGAGAGCGTCATGATTTATAGAGTATACCTGAGTTTTTTGAGATTTGCAGCGTTAGTTTAAATTACAAAGCTTAAGTCAGAAAAGAACGCAGCATGTCAGCATCTATATTGCCACCACTAATCAGCACAACGGTTTTGCCAGGCTTTAAGTTTAGCTCAGCTTCGCCACGCTCGAGTTTGTGTAGGGCTGCTAGGGTGAGCGCGCCTGTGGGTTCAACAATGAGTTTGGCTTCGTTGAGGTACCAGCGGGTGGCGTCTTTGAGGGCGTCTTCGCTTACGGTGACAAATCCGTGTACGCGTTCTTTTATGATTTCGAAGTTAAGCTTGCCAAGATGTTGGGTTCGTACGCCGTCAGCTAGGGTGCGATTGGTTTGATCGGCAGTCCATGTGACAAGTTCTTTTGTTTTAAAAGATTCGGAAGCGTCTGCTGCTAGTTCTGGTTCTACGCCTATGATTTGTGCGTTTGGACATAGTTCTGAGATGGCTAGGGCGATGCCTGCTAGGAGTCCTCCGCCTCCTGTGCAGACCAGTACATTAGCAAGATCAGGCATGTCTTCAGCTATTTCTAAGCCTGCTGTGCCTTGCCCTGCAATAATGTATTTATGATCAAAGGGAGGTACAAAGGTATAGCCTTTTTCTTGAAAGGCTAGGGTAGCATCATATCGTTCTTTTGCAGAAGGCCCGCAGCGTACTACTTCTGCGCCCCAAGCTAGGGTTCTTTTTACTTTGGTTTCAGGTGCACCGTTAGGGATGGCTATGGCGGCGGGTACGCCAAATAAATGTGCAGCACAGGCTAAGCCTTGTGCGTGGTTGCCACTTGAGGGTGCGGTTACACCTTTTTGTCTTTCCTGTTCTGGCATTGCTGCAAGAAAGTTGTAAGCACCACGAAATTTAAAAGAATTGGTACGTTGCAGGTTCTCTGCTTTGGCATAGACATCTGAGTTTTCTAAGGGGAGTTTAATTAGGGGTGTGCGGATGGCTTCTGCTGCAATGCGTTGCTGGGCAGCTTTGAGGTCAGTAAGACTTAGATTCATAAGCTAAAGCATAGCTTATCTGAGAGGGACTGTTTTAAGCTTAGGAAGCACCGATTTAGGCTACTTGGCTGAGTAAATTAAAATCATGACTTCTTTTCTTAAGCGTGCGCTAAAAAATTCCATTTATCTTGTGTTTCAGACTGATTTTTTATGTGTAGCTGCTGTGTTTGCTTGGCACACTAAGCTCTTGTTCATCTTAGGGGCGCGCTACTTTATGTCAGCACTGGCCTACGCTGTAGATTTATATTGCCAAGCAAAAAAGCTTTTGTGTGTAATCTACACAAAAGCTTTTTTGCTAAACGGATTTTGTTTTTACTAGGGTCGCATAATATCGATAGCGCCTTCAGCAATGAGTTGTGCCAGAATAGTTTTGATATCCTCAACACTCCAAGCTAAATAAACGGCAATATCTCTAACGTTTCTACGGTTATCAATAAGCCTAAAAATGACAGAGCGTCTATCTTCAGTTTGAGTTTGGGTACGAATGGTACCGCCACCACGACCTACAACCTGATTTCTGACTTTAGAAACATAAGGGCCTTGATCTCCAGAAATAGATGACTTCAGCCTAATAGGAATATCGGTAAGTTCAGAAGTAAACGCTTTTTGAGAAGCTGCCTGCAAAGCCTGCACTTGCTGCTGATTAACAGGTGTGCCACCACGACCACTCGAGCGTACTTGAGTTAGGTTGCTTTGAGTCATGCGGGTTTGTTTCATTTGCATGGTTTGGGTTGAGCGTAAGTCTTTTGGAGGCTCTTGTCGCTCTTCTTTGGGTTTTGCTAGCTCCTGTGCGACTTTGACCCAGTCGAGTTTTAGATTGACAGTTCGTGCAATAGCTGCTTCATCTGTATTGTAGGTGTACATGCCTTTAGTCCAACTTAGCAGTTTAGCCATGAGCCTGAGACCTGCTTCACTATTTAGTTCAGACGGTTTATTAGGGTCCATGGTGGTTACTTCGGTATGCACAATGGTCCCTAGCTCAAAGTAGAGCTTACACATGTCGTAGTCTCTAACCAAAAGCAGTGAACCTGAGCTTCTTGCATTTGATAAGCTTTGCAATACATCTGCAATGCCTGCTGCTGGAATGTTGCCGTTAGAAGGAAGGGTCGCAGAGATCATGATCTGTCCTTAGCTAAGCTCAGCTATGTAAGCTTGTTCGCCGTGAGCTGCAATATCAAGACCTTGTGCTTCGGGTTCGACTTCGGAGCGTAAAGGTAGAAAGATATCAACAAACTTGGCAATAATGAGCGTACCTATAAAACTAAAGGCTATAACTGCGCCAACACCTATTAAAGCATTAAGTACCTGACCGGGGTTACCTGAAAGCAAACCACTTTGACCACCCCACGCTGCAGCTGCAAAAATACCTGTTGCTAGTGAACCAACAATACCTGCAACACCGTGGCCTGCAAAGACATCTAGTGAGTCGTCAATGCCACTATTGGCTCGCCAGATGAGTGCAAAGTAACTAGGAAAGGTTGCAATAGCGCCAATAAGTAGGGCTGATACAGGAGATACAAAGCCAGAAGCAGGTGTAATAGCAACACAACCAACAACAATGGCAGTTGCAATACCAATAGCAGTTACACGGCGTGAACGGCTTAAGTCTAGTAAACTCCAAACGACAATCGTTGCAATGGGAGCTAAGAAAGTATTAACTACAGCAAGAACCGCTACGTTATTAGCAGCAAGGGCACTACCACCATTAAAACCAAACCAGCCTAACCAAAGTAAGCCAGCACCAAAGAGAGTGAAAGGAATAGAGTGAGGTGCAATCATAGGGCTACCATAGTCACGACGGCGACCTAAAGCAAGTGCGAGTACAAGCGCTGCAACACCCGCATTAATGTGAACAACCATCCCACCAGCAAAGTCTAAAATGCCAAGGTTAGCTAACCAGCCGTTACCCCAAACCCAGTGGGCCACAGGTGAGTACACAAAAATGCTCCAAAGCGCAGCAAACACCATAAAAGAGGTGAAACGCATGCGTTCAATAACAGCGCCAGAAACAACAGCAGTTGTTACAATAGCAAAGGCACCTTGGTACATAAAGAACAGTAAGTCAGGAATGCCAGATTGCGTAGCATCAAGACCCACATTATTTAAAAGGGCAAATCTAAAGTCACCAATAAAAGGATTATCGCCACCAAACGCTAAGCTGTAACCAATCAGTGCCCAAGATAGACCAACAACACCAAAACAAATAAAACTCATCATCATGGTGTTAAGTACATTCTTTTGTCTAACAAGACCTGCATAAAACAGCGCAAGCCCTGGAATCATAAGAACAACCAACACGGTTGATATGAGAAGCCAGACAGTATCCATAAGTAGAACTCCTTTATATAAATTGTGATGAAAGAGAAAGCGTCAGGGAAGTTTATTCATCATTAAAGTCTTGCCGGTATTCCCCTAAGATTGAGCAGGTACTTTGTAAACCGCATAATAGGTTACTAAGTCTCACAGAAAACTTACTAAGGCGCTTTATTGAAGCTAAAGTAAGAATCTGCACTTACACAGGGTAAATAGTAATAGGGGAGGTCCGAAGGACGTCTAAGTTTATTTAAGAAAAATATAGATATTTATTCAAGATGCTATAAATATGTTAGCTAGTTTAAAAGCTCGAGTTTAGTATTTTTGGGCTTGTTTGCCGGCTACCTGAGCGGCCAAAGCGTTTTGCTAACTCAGCTTCAGATAAACTTAGTACAGTTGGGCGACCATGGGGGCAAGACCAAGGTGTACGACAAGCCTGCAAGGCATTCAGTAAAGCTTGCGCATCAGCATTGCTTAAAGCGTGACCAGCTTTAATGGCAGGCAAACACGCCAAACGACCCAAAATACGCCGCCAAGCTTTGTCTAAAGAATCATACTGCAAGCTTTCCTTAATAATTTCAGCCAAAAGATGCGACTGACCTGCCAAAAATGCAGGCACAGAACGCAAGCGCCACTGCCCACCTCCAAAAGGCTCGAGTGTTATGCCTAGGGCGGCTAAATCTTGCTCTCGCTCTTGAAAATGTGTGAGTTCTTGAGGGGTTAAGGGGATGAGTTCAGCGTGGCTTAATTCTAGGGGGGCTTCTTCTTGATAGCGTCTTTCGAGCTCTTCGTAAATAATGCGTTCATGTGCTGCGTGTTGATCTATAATCCAGAGTTTATCTTGCGCTTGGGCAATCAGATATAAGTCTTGGTAACTGCTTAGGTAATTTAGTTTAGGAAAGCTGTGTTTGAGCGCTTCAGGCTGTTCAAACGTTTTGAGTTGGGGTAAGGCTACGGCTAAAGGATGCGCAGCTAAACTGTCTTTGATAGCGTTTTCTAAGAACTGAAGTACTTGTTCTTCTTGTAAGAAACGCACACTGCGTTTATCGGGTGAGGTGTTAACGAGCACCGTTTCAGCAGGCACGCTTACATTAAGGATGGCCACAGGATAATGACTGACAGGTAAAAGCTCAGCGTAAGCTCTAAATACAGCTTTTAACCATCTCTCTTCCCAAGTAATAGGGCGACCATTGACAGCTAAAAGTAAACGGTCTTTGCGGGGTCTGGTGAGTTCAGGTCGAGATAGTAAACCTTCAAGCTTAAAATCATTTTGTTTTACACTAAGATTTAGTAAGCGATTGGCTGTAACTGGCCCCCATAAGAATTTGGCCGCTTCTTTAAAGCTGCCTCCTGCGTAGTGCCACCGCACTTCGTTATCAGTAACAAGTTTTAATTTTAAATGTGGATAGTGCAGCAAGTAGCTGGTTAAAAGCTGGGTAATTTTGCGTAAAGACTCAGCTGCGGGTTCAAGAGAGTAACGCCTTGCAGGTAAGTGTTTAAACAGATTGGTTATTTCTATGCTGGTGCCGCTATCAGCAGGCAGGGTTTCAAACTGAATATTTCCTTGTTCTGCAATAATTTTTGCCCCCCCTAATTGCTGACTAGGGCGACTAATAATGCTAAGCGTTGCAGCGTACTGCAAGGCATAGAGCCCTTCACCCCTGAAGCCTAAAGTTGTAATTTTATCTAAACGGTCTAACTTAGAAGTGTTGTGTTGCTTAACACTTAAAGCGAGCTCTTCACCCGGAATGCCTTTGCCGTTATCCGTTAAGCAAATACGTTTAAGGCCACCCTCGACTAGCTCTAAATCTAAGCGTGTTGCATTTGCATCGAGCGCATTTTCTAAAATTTCTTTCACGACATCAACAGGGCTGTTGACTACCTCACCAGCAGCAATCTCATGAATAAGCTCAGGGCTAAGCTGACGAATCATGCAGTTTTAACCGCACGTGCCTGAGCTTGTAATTCATTTAAGATGTTTAGCGCGTCTAAGGGTGAAAGCCTGCTTAAGTCGTGTTTTAAAAGGGATTCAATAAGCTGCTGACCTGAATCATTTTGTTGATGGCTTAAACTACTAAAAATAGTGTGGGCGCGTTCTAACACAGCGTTAGGAACACCTGCTAATTTAGCAACCTCAAGGCCATAACTTTTACTGGCAGGGCCTTCTAAAACCTGATGATAAAAAACTAAGCTATCCGCTTCTTCTTTAGCTGCTACATGATGATTCCTTGCGCAACTCAAGCCACTAATAAGCTTTGTTAATTCAAAATAATGCGTTGCAAAAAGGGTATAAGCTTTAACTTTATGGTGCAAAAATTCAGTTGCAGCCCAAGCCAAAGCCAGACCATCATAAGTACTGGTTCCCCGACCAATCTCATCAAGCAAAATAAAACTATCTTCATCTGCCTGCTGCAAAATGCGGGCTAATTCGCTCATTTCAACCATAAAGGTGCTACGGCCACCTGCCAGATCATCATTAGCACCAATGCGTGTATAAATACGCTTAAAAATAGGCAAAATAGCCTCTTCAGCAGGTACAAAAGAACCAATTTGAGCTAGCAAGCAAATAAGCGCCTGCTGTCTTAAATACGTAGACTTACCGCTCATATTTGGCCCTGTAAGCAAAATAAAGCGCTCCTGCGGACTCATCTTTAAATCATTAGCAATAAAAGAAACAAACTGCTCAACCACAACATGCCGACCTGCACGCACGCTAAAACGCTCAGTAGAAAAGCTAGGACGACAAAACTGCTGCTTCGCTGCAATCTCAGCCAAATTTGTATAAACATCAAGCTCAGCCAAAACCGTAGCCAAATCACGAATCAGATTAGCAAAGCCAAGAAGCTGCAAGCGAAACGCATCAAAGACCTCATACTCCCGCTTTTTTGCAGCCTCAGTTGCCCTTAAAATTTCACGCTCTTTATCCCGCAAGTCAGGCCTTGTGTAACGCTGCCTATCTTTAAGCGTTTGTAGTGCCCGATAAGACTCAGGCACACGATCATAATAAGGTCTAGTTAACTCCAAATAGTAGCCAAAAACCTGATTAAAGCCAATCTTCAAAGTCGCAATACCCGTCGCTTCACGCTCACGAAGCTCGAGTTCTGCAATCCACTGTCTACCTTCATTAATACTTGATCTTAACAGGTCAAGTTGTTTATCAAAACCATCTTTAATAAGCCCACCCTCGCTTAGTTTCTGTGCAGGCTCATCAGCCAAAGCAGCCCGAATCTCTTCCTCTAAACCACTAAAGTCAGGAATGCGTTCAGCTAGACCCAGCAAACTCGCTTCACTTCGAAGCTCGAGTTGTTCTTTGAAGAACGGTAGGTAGCTTAGGCTGCGTGCGAGAGCTACTAAGTCCCGAGCGCTTGCGCGCCCGCTACTTAAACGTGTGGCTAGGCGAGCTAGGTCATGCATTTTGAAGAGGGCTTTTCGTAAATCTTGTCTTAAGACGCTGTCATGTACAAAGGCTTCTACTGCGTTTAAGCGCTGCTCAATGAGGCCTTTGTCCAGCAAAGGGTGTCTGAGCCAAGCTTTAAGTAAGCGTTTGCCGGGTGCGGTTCGGGTGTCATTAATGACGTTAAAGAGTGTGTTTTCTTGCTGACCTAAGGTTGCTTCAAAGATTTCTAGGGTGCTTAAGGCACTGTCATCGAGTTGCATGTAAGCACCAGGGTCATAAAAGGTAAAGCTGCTGACTTGTGGTAATGAACCCTGTTGGGTTTCAAGCGCGTAAGCTAGCACTGCGGCTGATGCTCGTTTTAAGGCTGTTTGCTGGAGTGTTTTGGGTAGTTGCCCAAACTGCTTTTCGAGGTAGATTTGGGCGCTTGCTTCGTCAAATCTTCCTTCGCTTAGCATAATGGCAAAGCGACTTTGAAAAGCCTCTAGTTGCTCATTTCCAGATAGTTCTGGTGCTAACAGAACTTCAGCAGGATGATAGCGTTTAAGTTCATCAAAAAGTTGCGCTTTACTGTAAACTCTAGTGCCACGAAATTCACCGGTACTAATGTCTAAAAAAACAACAGCATAGCCGTCTCCTGTTGCGACTGCTGCCAAATAATTAGCATCAGCACGTAGCAGGCTTTCTTCGGTAATGGTACCGGGCGTTACAAGTTGCGTAACTGCGCGTTTAACAAGACCCTCAGCAACACTAGGTGACTCTACTTGATCTGCAATAGCGACCTTAATGCCTTGCGCTAAGAGTTTTTCAACATGAGCGTCAACTGCCCGAATAGGAATGCCTGCCATGGGCGTAACAAAGTCTTTTGCACTTTTATGCGTTAAGATAAGTCCAAGTGACCTTGCTAGCTTTTCAGCATCTTCACCAAAGCACTCATAAAAATCACCCACTTGAAAAAGAACCAAATAATCAGGATACGCTTCCCGCAAGTCAACATATTGTTCTAGAAGGGGAGGAAGAGGCCCAGAGCCTTCACCTTTAAGTCGCATAAGATGCCTATGATAACGCATTTTGGGCTTCCAAAAGCCTGCTAACTTGCCTAAAGGCTTGCTTCTCGCTGCTTTAAAGACTCATGAGTGAAGAGTAAGAATTCTGTGATGATTACAGTGCTAGCTTTAAAAGACTTTGTGGTGAAGTAAGTTAATTATTTGGGTGAAAACGTGCATATTCACAATACTTGTGGTTTAAACAAGATAATCAGAAGCCTATGTTAGGTTTACCAGCTCTTATATCAGCTTGCATAACGGCTTTTATGAGCTACTACTGTTATTTCAGAGTTAAAGACCAACTTGCACGGTCATTTGCCATCTTTGCAGCGCTCATTTCTTTGTGGTCACTAGGTTCAGCACTCGAGCTTTTTTCTACTACCTTTGCCTTACAGTTATTGTTTGCAAAAGTTCAGCATTTTGGGGTTGCTTTTGTGGGGATTAGCTGGTTGTTATTTCTGCAGAAGTATTTACTTATAGCTAGTTTTTCTAGAACGAAGCTAGCTCTTTTGGCTGTTATTCCTGCGCTTTCTCTAGTGTTGATTTTTAGCAATGAATTTCATGGTCTTATCTGGTCAGATGTGCAGTGGAATGCTGCAACTGGTAAAGCGGAGTTTTCTAGAGGACTTTGGTTTAGGCTGATTTATGCCCCCTATAATTACGTGCTGCTTTTTACTGGACTTGGTCAGCTAAGTCGAGCTTTATACCAGGCTCATAAAGAGTACCGAGGGCAAATGAGAACGGTTATTTTGGCGGCTATCTTACCGCTTTTTGTTAACCTGATGTATCTGCTAGATTTAAGTAATAGCGTTGATTTTGACCTTACCCCCCTTAGTTTTGGTATTTCAGGCTTAGCTATTTTGAGTGCCTTTTGGGGTCAAAGACTTAGTAAACGTAATCTCATTTTTCAACAGGAACTTTTTAACGCTTCAGATGATGCACTTTTTATTTTAGATCTAAGTTACCAAATTATTGACCTTAATACCTTAGCTGCTGACATTCTTATGATGCCTGAAGATGTTTTGAGAAGCCAAAATATTTATTCATTTCTACCTACCTTAGCCAAATGGGAGAATTTAACAGAACCCCTAAAAATAATGAATTACCAGCTAGGTACGCAGTATTTTGATATTAATATCATACCTGTACAATCTAAAGCTGTAGACCAAAAAGCCTATGTTTTAAGTCTAAAAGACGTAACAAGACAGCAAAAAGATGCTATTGCTTTAAGACAAGCAGCTGCTTTTAGAGGCTCTCTTTTAAGTTTAGTAAAAGACCTTATGTATGAAGAGGTTAACGAAGCTTTCTATGAAAGAATTCTAAATCATGCTATCAAAGTGATTCCAAATGCTGAGATGGGAAGCGTTTTGCAAAAGAAAGCAGATGGCTTTTATCATTTTGTAGCGGTTTCTGGTTTTGATAAATCTGCTCTTGAAAAGATAAGTTTTACTAAAACAGAATTGATTTTTCAAGAGAAAGCTAAGGATCGTGAAAATGCACAAATCTTTTATCATTTAGCAGACTTTAATGCCGCAATTTTAGATAAAGAGCGTGAAACTATCCTTAATGATTCAGGTGCTGCGAAAGCCATTAAAGCTACCTTGGCAGTACCTATTTATATTGATAATGAGCTGCACGCGGTCTTTTCGATTGATAACCCTTACAGTGCTGATGCGTTTGATGAAGAAGCACAAAACATTGCAGAAGTGTTTGCAAATCATATTTCTTCACTCATGCAAAAACTCTTAACGGAGCAAAAAGAACGTGAACTTGCTGAGTCTAACCGCTTACTTGTTGAAGCAGAACAACAACTCCTTAAAACAGATTCAAAGGTATTTTCTGGCTTATCTGAAGCTCTTTTAGCATCAGTTTGGCTTCAAGCAAAAGAAATAAGCATTTATAAAGTACAAGAAGATGAGAGCTTATCTTTAGAGATCTATGGCCCCAATAAGGACGAACAAAAGGCAATAAAATGGTTCAGGCAAGAAAAAGGGTTTTTGCAACTAAACAGCGAAGCTAAATATGAGAACTACGCGGCACGATGTATTACGAAAGAAGAGCACATTTTAATTAACGATACTGCGCTTTTAGATACTTGGCAGCAGCATGAGTCTTATTTGTTTAAATCATCCCTTTTCTATCCAATCCGTATAGAAAATAAGGTATGGGGCTGCTGGCAGGTTTCTTTAGCAAGCGTATTTAGTGACGAAAAAATGAACTTTGTTCGAAACCTTAGTGCTAGCTTAACACTCGCGCTATTAAAGCAAGAAAAACAACAAGAATTAGAGCTGCTAGCGCAATTTAGACAAGCTCTTTTAGATATTACGAAACAAATGTTTAGCCAAAACAGTGCTTCTGAGGTCTATCAGACCATGCTAGACGCAGCCTGCAAACTTATTCCTGATGCAGAAGCAGCTAGTTTGCTAAACCGAAGAAGGGATGGAAAATTTGAATACGCCTCAGGTTTAGGTCATGACGTTACAAAAATAAAGAGCATTATAGTCTCCACTGAGCAGCTAAACTGCTACGATATAGCATCCTCGCATTGTTGTGACTTATCTTTTGAGGCAGGTAGCGCAAAACCTCTAGCTTTAGATTATCACTTGAGCTTATCAGGTGCAGTGAAGCCTTTAAAATCAAGCTTGTGCGTACCCATACGGGTAGGAAAACAAATAGAAGTACTCCTTGTCTTCCATAATTTTAGTGCCTATAAGGCTTTTACGAAGCTAGCCAAAGAAATGGCAGAAATGTTTGCCTCTCACCTAAGCGCAGCCCTGCAAAGCATAAAACTACAAGAAGCCAGCCAAAAAGTAGCCCACGCTCAAGAATTAGTTGCCCAAGTAGACAGACTCATGCTCGAGTTTCGAGATATGAATGGTTTTTTTCCTAAATTGACAGATCTTCTTCTTTATGCTAAGTATTTGCGTTTATGCCAAATTACTGTTTTTAAGCTAGAGGCTGAAACAACTAGCTTTGCTGCGCAAAGTTACTATGCGAGTAAGAAACAAACGCAAAGTTCTACTACCCCGTATGAAACGCTGCTAAGCGAAGAAAAAAACTCTGTTTTGCATCAAAGTTTAACTCAACGAAAGACCTGTTACATTCCAGATGTAGCCTTAGAAGCACAGTGGGTTTATGAAGAGGGAAATCCAATTCGCACTATACTTGTATGCCCTATTTACCTAGAACAGGAAAAATGGGGACTCATTGAGTTTGCCTCTTATGACGCTTACGCATTTGAAGAACAAAAACAAACTTTAGAAAATATTAGTAGAAGCATAGAGTTAGCGCTTGTTAAACAAACAGACCAAGAAGCGCTCGCACTTAGGTTGACTAAGCTGACAACCCTAACAGAAGTAGGGGCAAAGCTACAAGTCGCAAAGCAAGAAGCTGATGTATTTCTAAAAGCAACAGAAGCTGTTTTAGAGCGCACTCGAGCTGAGTGGAGTCGTTTATGGCTGTTTAATGAGGCGACGCAGTGCTTAGATGTTAAAGAATCTATAGCTCGTGGTATTCATGGTGAGGCGCGTTTAGCCTTGAGTGCTTCTTTAACTAAAGGGCAAGGCTTTGCTTGGCAGGCGTTTGAACTTAATCAATCTATTTTCTTGCAGTCCCCTCAAACGTCAGCAGACAGCGCTATTCCTAAAGCTATTCCGCAGCCTAAGTTTTTGATTGCCTCACCTTTACGTAACTACGAGGGTAAAAGCATAGGGGTTTTGGTGGCAAGCAGTGTAAGCGAAACGGCGGCACTAAACTCAGAAGATATTGCCTTTCTAGAAGGCATAGCCCAAGCTGCAGGTAACGCCATTATGCGTTTAGACTTGCTTAACGCAAGTCAAGCTCAAGCAAAACGCTATCAAGATCTTTATTTTGAGTCAGATCGTCAAGCTAAAGAATTATTCTTATTGCATAAAGTGCGTTCAGCCATTGCTACAGAACTCAATTTAAAACAGCTTATGATTAAAGTGGTTGAGGTGGTTTCAGAAAGCTTTGGTTACGCATTTATGAGTGTTTACCTAGTCGAAGACGCTAGCTTGGTTTTGCAGCATCAGTGTGGCTTCGAAGCGCTGCCAAGCCACGTTGCAACAGATGCAGGTGTTATGGCTCGAGTGCTTAGAACAAAGCTTGCGGCTTTTGTTGAAGATGTCAAAGAGGATCCTGATTTTTTGGGTTGTTCTGAGCTTATTGGGTCTGAAATTGCCGTTCCGTTACTAAGGAATCATCAAGTTATTGGCATTCTTGATCTTGAGAGTCCCAAAGCGCACGCTTTAACTAAAGATGATTTTGCGCTTATGCAGAACTTAGCGAAGCAAGTTAATTTGGCAATAGAGCGGGCTTACTTGCATGAGTATTTGTTAGAGAGTGAAAGGCGCTTTAGGTTACTGGCTGAAAATACAAATGAGGTTATTTGCTTGCATAGTTTGAGGGCTGGCTTTAGTTATTTAAGCCCCGCAGTTAAAGCTATTTTGGGGTATCAAGCTTCTGACTTAGTGAATTATCAGGCAGATGATTTGTTTCATCCTGATGATACGCATATTAGTCAAAAGCAGCTTTATAAAGAGCTTTTGCGCAAGCAAAGTTATCAGTTAACCCATCGTTTTCGTAAAAAAGATGGTACTTATTGCTGGTTAGAAACAATGCTGAAGCTCTTAAAAACAGAGGTAGGCGTTAGCGTTTTATCTTCTTCGCGAGATGTAACAGAACGTGTCAGCATGCAAGAAACGCTTAGGTTTAATGCGCTTTATGACCCTTTGACAAGGCTTGCTAATCGCAATCTTTTTATTGACAGAATTAACCATGCTTTACAAAAAGGTTGGCGTAAAGAAGAAAAGTTTGCGCTTGTTTTTATTGATCTTAATCGCTTTAAAATGATTAATGATAGCTTTGGTTATGACCTTGGTAACCAATTGCTAAGAAGCATAGCTAAACGTCTAAATACCATGCTTCGCCCAGAAGATACGGTAGCTCGCATAGCCAATAAATCCTTTTGTGTATTGTTTGAAGGTCTAAGTGAACAAGAAGACCTGCAAACCTTAGTTAAACGTTTAGATGCCATATTAAAGCCATCGTTTCAGTTTGAAGACCGTGAAATTTTTATTGAAACAAGTATGGGCGCGGTTTTGAATCACAGTCGTTATGAGCAAGCTGAGCCTATGCTTCGTGACGCAGAAATTGCCATGAACCGGGCAAAATACAAAAAACTCAGCTACACCATCTTTGATGAGTTTATGTACCATGATGTTGTTTCAAGACTCAACCTAGAAACAGACTTGCGTTACGCACTCAAACGAAATGAATTTCATTTTAGGTATCAACCAATTCTAGATTTAAAGGGCGAAACTATCATTGGCGTAGAAGCCCTTCTTAGGTGGCAGCATGGCAAAGAGGGCAATATTAGCCCAGCAGACTTTATACCCGTCGCTGAAGAAAGTGGACTCATCATTGATATAGACAAATGGGTACTTAAGCATGCCCTGCAAGAAATAGCAGCGTGGCAAAAAAGCCCAAATAACACAGCTTACGTTGCCATTAATGTTTCAAGTCAAAGTTTAGAGTGTAGTGACTTCTTTGATTACCTAGATAACTGCTTAGCACAAGCCCAACTAAGTACATCCCAGTTAAGTCTTAGATAGTAATAGCTG
>CAZWJZ010000095.1:0-11617 GCA_964634665.1 uncultured bacterium
TGTTCCTCTATTCATAGTTACAGCAAGAGCTGAACGACCCCGTGATACTTTTGGTTTTGGTTTTTGGTTTGGTATTGGCTTTTTTGCCTTTCATATTTTTTGGTTACCTAACAGCTTATCAGATTTTTTTGGCCCTGCAGCTTGGGCTATCTATCCACTTATCATTCTTGCTGAAGGTGTTTTTTGGGGCTTAGTTACGTTCTTAAGTCGCCTTATTGCAGGCAAATCAAGAAATGTCTTATGGCTTTTACCTGCCTTTTGGTTACTTATGGAGTGGGCGCGTACGCAAGGCCCTTTAGCGTTCCCATGGGGCAGTATTGGTTATATCTGGATAGCTACGCCTGTTGCTCAACTTGCTGACATAGCAGGCAGTTACGGTCTTAGCTTTTTTACGTTAGTGCTTATAGCTTTAACAAGCCTTCCTTTTTTACCTGAAGATGACCCTAGCTTTTTATATAGCGAATCCAAGCAATCACCCATTTTAAAATTTGCACCCATCTTAGCTGTTTTCTTTTTAGCTTTAGGTAGTTACACTTACGGCTTTTACCGCCTCACGCAACTCCCACCTGAACCAAATCAAACGGCTCTTTTGGTACAAGGCAACACCGACCCTTTGGGCAGAGCACAAGGGAACGGCACAGACTTAGATGTCTATACTAGCCTCACGCAAACCGCAATAAGCCAGTTAGATGAGCAACCTGAATTAGTCATTTGGCCTGAAGGCGCAGTTATAGGCAATGGGGTTGTTGTAGAAGGCATGAACGGTGAAGAAACTAGAAAACGTATTAGTGAAAGTGCTAACAATAGCGATGTCATTACGGGTGCAAGCGCATGGGTCAGTACGCCCGAAGGTTTTAAAAACTACAACGCTGTTTACAGCATAAGTGACGCCGTGGTTAGAGACAGATACGATAAAATATACCTTGTTCCTTTTGGCGAAGGCTTACCCCTTGCGAATGCCTTGCAATTCATTTACAGACCCATCTACGCAAGTTTTGGTCTAAGCCCTTTTGGGCGCACAGCAGGCACAACCCTAAACCCACTCCCCACCAGCACTGCAATTGCAGCTAGCTACATTTGTTACGAAAGTGTCTTTCCGCAAGTTGCAGCAGCTATGGTTAGGCAAGGCGCAAATGTGCTTGTCAACATATCTAACGACGCATGGTTTGGCAAAGGCAACGGCGCCGAGCAGCATTTTCTAATGGGAAGCATGCGTGCCATAGAAACAAGACGCTACATCTTACGAGCAGGAAACGACGGCATAACCGCCGTTATCAACCCGCACGGAAAAGTTCTAGAAAGACTCGAGCGTGGCATTGCGGGTTCTTTAGTAGGTCATTATGCACTTAGTAATGTCATAACGCCTTACGTGCGCTTTGGTGATCTGCTTATTACTATTGCAGCGATTTATAGTGTTTTTGCTTCAGCACTCATTGCCATTAGGCGTTAAGGGTTTTCAGGGCATTAGGCTCAGCAAAACAACTAATATAATCACAGTCTTATTTTTTCGTTACACAAATCAGCATACAAAAACACTTGTGTTTGGTTTAGAAAAACTGAATGAAGCAAAGCCAGCTTTTGCATTTATGTAAAGCTGCCCCTATATCTCAAAGCTGTTTCGAGTATGCTTGACGCATGGACGTGCTTATTGTTGGTGGCGGTGAGATTGGTGCACAAATAACTGAAGCATTGTACCGAACTCATAACGTTACCATTATGGATAATGACCCTGAACGCGAGCGAGCATTTGAAGCTTATGACATTCAGTTTATGCGTGGTAACGGTGCTGACCCTGAAGATTTAAAAATGGCAGGTGCAGCTAAAGCAGATGCCTTTATTGCTGCAACGACAAGTGATGATATTAATGTATTGTCATGCCTTGCAGCTAAAGGGCTAGGGGCTAGAGAAACCATGGCCTTTGTAAGAAGGCAACGCTACATGGATGCTTTTGCGCATGAAGGCGCTATGCAAAGCATAGGCTTAGCTATCGATAGAGTACTATGGCCGCAGCGCACACTAGCTAATCAAATTGTTGATATTGTTCGGGTACCTAGAGCTTTAGATAGTACCTTTTTAGCTAATGGCAAGGTCAAACTTGTTGAGTATAAAATAGAAGAAGGGGACCCTTTTATAGCGCAACCCTTATCTCAAATTGATATTCCTAAAAGTGTACTGGTTGTTGGCTCTATTCGGGATGATAGTTTTATTGTACCTTCAGGAAATACCGTGCTTTGCCCTGGCGATAAAGTTGTCTTTATGGGCACAACCCAAAGCGTAAAAACTATAGAAGCCTTATTTACACCTAAAAAACGCAGTCAGAATATCGTCATTATTGGTGGCGGTAATGTTGGCTTTATGGTGGCAAAAGACTTACAACACGACCGCGTACATGTGACCATCATTGAGCATAATGAAGAGCGTTGCTTTAAATTAGCCGAGTTACTACCCAACGCCCTCATTTTACAAGGTGATGGTAGTGACTTAGAGTTGTTAGAGCAAGAACATATTGAAGATGCCGATGTTCTGGTTACCGTTACAGATGATGACAGCAAAAACCTACTGGTATCTTTACTAGGAAGAAGCTTAGGTATTCATAAAATAATTACTCGAGTGGGTCGAACGAGGAACCGGTCTTTGTTTGAGCGTGTGGGTATTGATATTGCGTTGACACCTAGAACATCAGCGGTGAATGAAATTATTAATTGGCTTAAACTTGATAAGGTTGATCATATTGCCAGTATTGAGGGGCGTGCTGAGGTCATGGAAGTAACCTATCCGTATCAGTGTGAGACAGGTCAGTTGCAAAATCTTGGTGCGCCTCAGAATAGTCTTATTGGTGCGATTATGCGTAAAGGTAAAGTGATTATTCCGCATGGTGATACCACTATTTTACATGGTGATCATTTGTTTATTGTTACGCCACCCGATAATGTTGTAGCAGTAGAAAAATGGCTCGAGCGTCAAAAAGCAGTCGTTTAATATTTTCTAAACGACTGCCTAAAAGCTGTACTTTGTGAAAAACGCCTAGCCAAAATGCCCTGAGATGTAGCGTTCTGTGAGTTCATCTTTTGGGTTGGTAAATATCTGATCGGTTGGGCCTTCTTCAATTATGTAGCCTAAGTGCATATAGACAGTTCGGTCACTGACTCGCCCTGCTTGTTGCATGTTGTGCGTCACTATAATGACACTGTAATCGCCTTTTATTTCATGAATAAGTTCTTCAATTCGGTCTGTTGCTATGGGATCAAGAGCGCTGGTTGGTTCATCCATCAAAATGACTTTGGGTTCTTGCGCCATGGCCCTAGCTATACATAATCTCTGTTGTTGCCCCCCTGAGAGCCCTAAGCCTGAATCTTTTAGTTTGTCTTTAACTTCTTCCCAAATGGCTGCGCCTTTGAGTGATTTTTCGACCAGTGCATCTAAATCACCTTGATAGCCGTTTAAACGTGGGCCAAAGGCAACATTGTCGTATATTGATTTTGGGAATGGGTTAGGTTTTTGAAAGACCATACCGATGCGCCTGCGTACTTCTACCGCGTCAATATTATCGCTGTAAAGATTAACCCCTTCGTAATAAGCTTCGCCTTGAATTTTAGCAATGGGTACTAGGTCATTCATGCGGTTAATGCAACGTAGCAAAGTTGATTTTCCGCAACCTGATGCGCCAATGAGAGCGGTGACTTTATTTTTAGGAAAGTTAATGGTGTTTGCGTGTAGTGCCTTGGAGTCTCCGTACCAAAGATTCATATCTCTGATACTTACTACTGAATCTTCCTCAGAAACACTATCAGTTCGTTTAGTAATGTGACCTTCTAGGTCTTTAAGTGTGGGCATTGCCATAATAGATTCAAGGTAACTAGCTTAATTACTTAAGAAAAATCCTCTTAAGATATGTTGCTTTGGCTTTACCTTTGTCCTCCTTTTAAACCTGTGCTAGTGTGTTTAGTTAACTGAAACCCTGACAAGAATCACCATTTACGCTCAAAGCGTAAGCGTATAAAAAAGGCTAAGAGGTAAATACAAGCAAGTATAATGAGTAGTACCAAAATCCCTGCCGCAGCAACTTCTGTGAATTCTTTTTGGGTGGCTGTAATAAAAGCGTAAATTTGTAGCGGCATGGCGGTGTAGCCATCTAAAAGAAAATCCCAGCCGCCCGGCACTGAAGTAATAAAACCTGCACCACCAACCATAATGAGGGGTGCTGTCTCACCAATAGCTCGAGCTATGGCTAAGATGATGCCTGTAACAATTCCTGTTATCGCGTTTGGTAGTATGACACTTGAAACGGTTTGCCATTTGGTTGCACCTAAACCGTAGCTGGCTTGACGTAAGGAATCAGGAACCGCACTTATTGCTTCGCGTGAGGCAATAATAACAACAGGTAAAATAAGTAGCGTTAGGGTAAGCGCGCCTGCTATGACACTATTACCCATACGTAAAGCTCTTACAAAAGTGTAAAGACCCAACAAACCGTAAACGATACTCGGAACCCCTGCAAGGTTACGTAAGTTAATCTCAAGAAAATTGGTGAATCTATTTTCAGGCGCATATTCTTCAAGATATATTGCGCTACTCACGCCAATAATGAGGGACAAAACAATAACCAATACAACCAAATAAGCCGTACCAATAATAGCTGAACCAAATCCCGCCATTTGCGGGCGAGCCGAACTATTTCGAATAAAAAACTGCAGATCTAAAAGAGGGTTAAGCACAAAGTCATTAGCTTCAGCTTCAGCTTTAGCCGCAAGCTCTGCCTTGTTAGCACGACCCTGCAAATAAGGGTATTGATCTTCAATATTGTCACGGCGATTCCACACAATAACTTTGTTAGACTCACCGTTGGCTTCAAGAAGCCAATCCACTCGAGTGGATTCTAAGAATCGTCTGCGTTCATCCATTCCGTCTATAAAGGCTTCACTAAAGATTTGCTGGCTAGCTGGGTCAGCAATCAACTCGCCTTCATTATCTGTGGCTGCCTCAATCGCGTTACCTTCATCATCTAGAATAGGCTTAGCACTTGAGTCTGTAGCAAATTCAGGTATGCCCATGGCGAGTAGGGTTTCACGGCGAATGCTGTTATTTGGCTCAATTGCAATAATAATTTCGTTTTCGCTTAGGCCCTGCGCTTCAAGTTCTGTCCGGTAGCCATTTGTGGCACTTGTTATGTCTCGGGCATCAAAGAGCTGTTCGCTGCTTCGATTACTACGATCAATGCTTTGCCAAACAAACACATTATTAATGTTTGTGAAAATAATAAAAAGAATCAAGATGATGGCTAAGACGATAGGTATGAGCGTGACGAATTCCAAAACATGACCACGACGCTGACGGCGCTTAAGTTGAAGGCGTTCTTGCTCCGTTAGTAAGCCTTTAGGTTCTACGGCAGTTGTTGAGGTAGGTCTTTGTGCAGATATTGCCATAGCAAACTCCTAGTCGTACTTCTCTTGGAAGCGTGCAACCACACTGTAAGAAATAATGTTTAAGATAAGCGTAATCAAGAACAACGTAGCGCCCACAGCGTAGAGTGCTAATAAGGGTGGTGAGCCTGCATCAAAATCGCCTTTAGCCGCGCCAACAATATAGGCTGTCATAGTTTGAAAAGTTTGGCGTGGGTCAAGACTCAAATTAGGTTGCTGACCCGCTGCTAAAGTCACCAACATGGTTTCACCAATCGCTCTAGACATAGCCAAAATAAAAGAAGCCACAATGCCTGATAAGGCAGCCGGCACAACGACTTGCATAGTAACTTCACTTTTGGTTGCACCCAAGCCGTAAGCAGCTTCTCGTAATCTGCCTGGCACGGCCCGCATGGCGTCAACCGATATGCTTGACACGGTTGGTAAAAGCATAAAGCCCATAACAATAGCTGCAGACAGTGCATTGGTTGGTTTTAAGCCCGGAATAAATTGTTGTAAAAAAGGTGACACAGAAAAAAGCGCAAAATAGCCTAATACAACAGTGGGAACACCCGCTAAGATTTCTAGAATGGGCATAATAATGCGACGTACTCTATCGCTAGCAAATTCAGACAAATAAATAGCTGAGCCTAAACCCAAAGGAATACCAAATAACAAGGCGATACTTGTAATAAGTAAAGTACCAACCACTAAGGGTGCAATACCAAAAGCAGCGTTATTACCTACATTAGGAATCCAGCGACGACCCGTAAAAAACTCGACAATAGACACATCTGGATGCCTAAAGAAGAGAAATGTTTCGGTACCCAATGCGATAATAACGCCAAGCGTCGATAAAATAGAAATTAAAGAACAAGCAATGAGTAGGGTACGAATGACATCTTCGCCAAGTCTAATACGTTTCTTTAAATTCAGCGGAGACCTATTCACAGTTGAAGGTATTGGTTCAGGTTGTTGCATAATCTTCCCATCTTAAGCGAGCCACGCATAAGCTCAACATAATGACTAGCATATAGCCTAACCCAAGAGCTCGAGTTTTTGAAGGCATGGTTCTTAATTGCTCTATAGATACAGGTATTCGCAAAATAAAAATCCTCAAGGGCTTTAACCTTGAGGATTAAACTATCAACTTAAGTTCAGGGAACTGTCAGCTTACTGTAGTTTGGCAAGGCCTTCAGCGTACTCTTCTTCACCAAGAGCAGCGTAACCAACTTCAGTAATAATTTCACGCTGATCTGGGTTAAGGACAAACTCTAAGTAGGCTTTTACGCCTGTTTCAGCTAAACGATTTTTGTTTACGTACATGAATAACGGGCGGCTTAGTGGGTAAGTTCCATCTGTCGCTGCTTCAGAAGAAGGTAATACACAGCCTTCGCCACCGTCAATCGCAACGGCTTTTAATGAGTCACTATTTGCAAGATAGTAAGCAAGACCAACATAAAGAAGGGCATTTTCATCTTTACTTACTAGATCTACGATTACTGCATCATCTTCTGTTGGAAAGTAATCGGTTGTGTGGCTGGCTTCGTCACCATAAACCGTTTCAAGTACTTCTTCGATAAAGTAAACATAAGTACCGCTAGCGGTACTTGGACCATAAAGAGCAATCTCGGTAAGAGGACCATTATCCGCGATGTCAACCCATAAATCAGTTGTGTCATTTTCTTGCCAAATAGAAGCAAGAGTTTCATAATCCATACATTCAAGCCAGTCATTGTTCGGGTTAACCCCTACCGTCAAAGCATCAAGCCCAATTCTTAATTCAATGACATCTTCACGAGCAATGCCGTTTTCAGCACAAATCTCGTAATCACTGTCACGAATAGGGCGGCTTGCATTAGCAATAGGCACTTCGCCTTCACACATAGTCTTAATACCAGCAGAGCTACCACTAGAAACAATAGAAACTTCAATACCTGTTTCAATGTTAAATTCATCAGCCATGGCAACAGCCACAGGAAAAACGGTTGATGAACCTGCAATATTTACTTGTGCATTTGCAAATGCGACTAATAAACCAACTAAGATAATTACTTTTTTCATAAAGGTATTTCCTCCGTGGAAAAGCGTACAGTCGTTTTGTCAGGAGACTGTCAGCGATTAGCAAAAGTGAAGAATTTCTTAATTTGCGCGCTTATTCAAGTCCTTCCAAGACGTAATTCTCAGCCCTTAAAACAGGAGGACCCTGCAAGCACAAAGACTCGAGCCTCTCTAGATTTGTTCTATCTGTAGCGTGACCAAATTTCTTTAGGTATTGCGTTATCAGCACAATGAACCAAGGTAAGTCCCGCTCATACTGAATACTTTCACGAACCCATGTTTTGTTTGCCTTTGGACTCAAATCATAAGAAATTGTCAAGCTTAATTCTTCTGACTTTAGATTTAAAACAATAAGCTTATAAACAACCTGACTAGGCATATTAACAACACGCTCACCCACAAACTCGAATACTTTTCCACGAAACTCGAGTGTGCCACTGCAGTATTGCTCTTCACTTTCAATGGTTTTTATTTTGTTAAAGATTTTTGGCCAGTAGTTATAGTCTGCTAAATAGCTCCGAATGAGTTCTGGTCGACTGTCAATTAGACAAGTTTGAGCGAGTTTGAGCTGCATAAAGCTAAGTTTAGACGAGCTTAGTAAATGCGTTTAGGGGAAATTATATTCTAAAGTTTTTAATTTAAGTTTGCTTGAGCTTTGCTAATTCTTTTGCCTTTATCAGACCCCCTGCTCGACTTCCTGCTTGACCCACCACCACAAATGCTCTGTCATCAAACTCTAAAACAATGCTTTTGACTAGCTCTGAATCTGAACGTGGCACTGTGCAAAGTAAAATGGTTTTACTGCGCTTACTATGCGTTCCTGTACCCTCCCACTGAGTTACACCAACCCATAGACGGTCCCTTAAAGCTTCTGAAATCGCTTATGGAATATTAGGTAAGCCCTGCAGGAGAAGGGATGTAATTCGTAATAATAAGCACAATGCCCGTAACCCCCCAAGCGCAATATTAGTAGGCGCAAAAAACAGAACAAAAGTAAACACCATAATAAGCGCACCTAAAGTCAGTGACACAAACGCCTGAGCATTCACAAATGCCACGTCACGCAAAACCGAAAAACTAAGCGATTTTTTCACCTGCTAAGCCTACCCTCTTAAGTCCCAATTTAAAAGCAAAAAACCACAATCATTAACCCAAAGCAATCATATTGTGTATACTCTTAAACTATGAACCCTATTAATAAATGGATGGGTGCCTTAGGGCGATGGCTTAGGCCAACAATTTAATGCTGCTACAATAACTATTCTCTTTAAATAAAAACTCACTTCACACTTACAGAAATCTCTAAGACAACGCCGAGGTTGCCCTATGACGACACCCACCCTTAAACCCATTTATAAAGAAGTCCTAGCTGACTTAGAAACCCCCCTCACCGCCTTCCTAAAAATAGCAGGCCACCCCGCCTTTTTACTAGAAAGCGTAGAACAAGGCGAACGCATAGCCCGCTACTCCTTTATAGGCACAGGCGAACGCCGACGCATAGAAGCGTGGGGCTCGAGTATTACAGTGACAAGTTCTGAAAAAACAGAACAATTTGAATCTAAAGACCCTCTTAGGGTTTTATGGGACTTAACTGTAAAAAATATTGAGAAAGACCCTGTGCTCCCTGACTTCTGGGCAGGCAGTGTCGGTTACGCCTCTTATGACATTATTAGGCAGTACGAAACCTTACCTGACAATAATCCTGATGAACTCAACATTCCTGACTTACTGTTCATTCAGCCAGAAGTACTCATTATTTTTGATCACCTTAAACATAGACTCTTCATAACAGCACCCGCCATAAGTGGCGACAGTGCAGACGAAGCTCGTGCCCATAAGCTCGTAGAAGAAACCTACCAGCGTTTACGTGGCCCCCTACCGGGCGTACCGGGTGACAGGGCAGGTAGAGTCACGGAATTCACCAGTCACTTCACCAAAGAAAGCTACAAAGCGGCCGTACAAAAAGCTGTTGACTACATACATGCAGGCGACATATTTCAATGCGTACCCAGCCAACGCTTCAGTACTGACTTAGGTGTACACCCCTTCGCACTCTACCGCGCCCTAAGAGCCATAAACCCAAGTCCTTACCTTGGCTACCTAGATTTAGGCCCCGTAACCCTAGTTGCAAGCAGCCCAGAAAGCCTAGTGAATAGCGACGGCAAAATGGTAGAAACCCTACCCATAGCAGGCACTCGAGTGCGTGGCGCAACTGCTGAAGAAGATGACGCTTTAGCCAAAGATTTACTCGCTGATGAAAAAGAACGCGCAGAACACATCATGCTCGTAGATCTAGGACGAAACGACCTAGGTCGCGTATGCAAATACGGCAGCGTACATGTGAGTGACCTAATGCGTATTGAAAAATACAGCCATGTCATGCACATAGTCTCAACCGTAAAAGGAGAATTACAAGACGACAAAACACCCCTAGATGCCCTCGCTAGCACCCTACCTATGGGCACCGCCAGCGGCGCACCCAAAATACGCGCCATGGAAATCATAGATGAACTCGAGCCTGTGAGGCGCGGCCCTTATGCAGGTGCCTTTGGCTATGTCAGCGTAAGCGGCGCTATGGATATGGCCCTTACCTTAAGAACCATGGTCATTACCGGCGGAAAAATCCACCTGCAAGCAGGCGGCGGCGTGGTTGCAGATAGCGACCCCGAATTTGAATATCAGGAAAGCCTCAATAAACTCAAATCAGTCATGGCAGCGGTGGAAATGGCAACCAAAGGTCTGGCCTAATGATTCGTAAAGTCACAGAGCACGATACCTTGAGCTTAAGTAATCTGCTCCGTAATTTGCCAGATCTTTCTCAAGTGGCAGCCGAAAATGAAGAAGCTACTCTTGATAGAGTAAAAAGGCAATTGAAGCAAATACTCAGCAATCCTGATATAAGTTTACTCGTTGACGAAGAAGATGGTGTCTTTACCGCCTATTGCCAAACAATATGGCAACCTACGCTCATGCATTTAGGCGGTGAAGGTTACATTGCCGAACTTTTTGTTCATCCCGAAAAACGCGCTAAGGGTATAGGCTCGGCACTTTTAGAGCAGATTATTCATGAAGCCAAGGCTCGAGGTTGCAGCCGTTTGTGTCTGCTTAACATGAAACAAAAACCCTCCTATGGGCGCGCTTTTTACCACAAACAAGGCTGGGAAGAGCGACCTTTAGCGGCTAATTTCATTTATAACTTAAAGGATAAATCATGAAACATTTGCTGATGATTGATAACTATGATTCGTTTACCTATAATCTTGTGCAGTATCTTGGCGAACTTGGCACAAACATTACCATCTGGCGCAACGATCAGTTTGAACTAGATGAGGTCAAAGATTTAAATCCTGATGGCATCGTAATCTCGCCGGGACCCTGCACGCCTTTTGAGGCAGGTCACTCAATTGAAGTTATCAAACACTATGATGAAAGCTTTCCGATTTTTGGTGTTTGTCTTGGGCATCAGAGTATAGGTGCAGCTTATGGAGCACAGGTGGTGAGAGCCAAAAAGATTATGCACGGCAAAACCAGTCAAATTACCCATGATGGTAGTGCTATGTTTCAAGGCTTAAAGCCAGACCTGACCGTCACCCGCTATCACTCGCTTATCATCAAAGACCTTCCCGACGAACTGCTCGCTAATTCTTGGGTTAACGATGATGGTGAAGAGGTTATCATGGCGGTAAGGCACGCTGAAAAACCTGTTTGGGGTGTGCAGTTTCATCCTGAGAGTATTTTGACCGAGACGGGTCATGCTATGTTGCAGAATTTTATTGATATTTGCTGATACTAGAGATTGGATTTAATGATGGCTAAGAAGCCTTCGGCAATAGTTTTTTCTGGTAATAGTACTCGAGCTTGGGTGAGTTCTTTGGTGTTTATTGCGTTTGCGCTTGTCATGTTTCTTATTGATTTGGCACAAAACGCTTGGGTTTTTGAGCTTGATTTTAATGTGCTTGAAATTCTTATTGTGTTTATTGTGTTTATGTATTGGCGTACCAGAATTACGTTTCATGCTGAACACATTTCGGTTCGTCAGTTTCGGCATACAGAAATTCCGCTTAACCGTGTTTCGAGTCTTAGTATTATTCATAATCCTCTTTTGGGTTATGTGGCTGCGATTGAGTGGCAAGAAGAGGGTAAGCGTCGTCCTAGAA
>CAZWJZ010000095.1:11627-13902 GCA_964634665.1 uncultured bacterium
TAGAAAAACATCTTTTTTTGCGAGTTTTTACAAAAAAGGGCAAACTGAGGTGTTTCTAAAGAAATTACAGAAGGCTATGCCTAAAGAAGCTCGAGTTACGCTTTCAAGAAGCTATACGAAGAAACGAGCTGCTTAAGTGGCGCAGGTTAAGATTTATGGCTATAGGTCAGCCTTAGAAGGCTCTAAAGTAGCGTTGTCGAATGCTATTCATGAATGTTTGCTTGAGGCATTTGCTTTGCCTGAAAACAAGCGTTTTCATAGGTTTATTGCTTTGGCAGATGATGACTTTATTCATCCTGCTGATAGGTCAGAACGCTACACCATTCTTGAGATAATTTTGTTTGAAGGAAGAAGTCTTGAGGCTAAAAAGAAATTGATGGCCTTACTGTTTGAGAAACTCGAGTGTTTGGGTATTTCGGCGCAGGATTTGGAGATTGTGCTGCTTGAGAGTCCGAAGCATAATTGGGGTATTCGGGGTCTTAATGCGGCTGATTTAGAGCTTAGTTATTCTGTTAGGGTCTAAATGCCTGATATTAGTGTCATTACATCTACGTTTAATCGTAAAGATTTACTACTTGAGAAGCTCGAGTCTTTAAAATTACAGTCAGTTGAGGCGTCTCGCTTTGAGTGGCTTGTTTTGGTTAATAGTGATGATGGTTCTTTTGAAGCCTTGCAGGCTGCTGAGACTGCGTTTAAGTTGCGTGTGTTTAAGCCTGAAAAGGCTATGAGTATTGGTGCTGCGCGTAATGTTTGCATTCGTGAGGCTAAAGGGCAAGTTCTTTATTTTTCTGATGATGATTGTTTACTTGAGCCTGACACTCTGCTACAGCATTTGGCTGCGCAAAGGCAAGCTTGCGTGGCAATAGGCGGTATTGATTTTGTTACGGAAAGCATAGAAAAATGGGAGCCCACAAAGGTTTCTTTTTGGAATTTGAATGGTGCAAACTCGAGTGCTCCTAGGGCTGCAGTAATGGCCGTGGGTGCGTTTGATGAGCGTATTGAGGGTTACGGGGGTGAAGATTTGTTGTTGGGCTATAAACTATTTAAGCAGGGTTTGCTGTTTGAAGCTTTGGCTGCTAGTGTTCGGCATAGGGGACCTAATCCTATGCGGGGTAAGAATCTTGAGAAGGCGTTTAGTGCTGGGCGTAATGCTAGTAAAATTGCTAGCTTTTACCCTGACTTGGCATTTCAGTTGGGGGTGCATCCTTTACTCATGGGCTTAAAAAGGTTTATATTCAACCCTGCTTTTAGCGTTTTTATAAAATTGAACCACTCGCTTCTTTATGAAGAGGCTTATTTTAAGGGTGCGCTTGCAGGTAGGAAAGAAAGGAAAAATCATGGCTGAAGTATCTATTGCGCCTATTTTAAATGAAATTTTTGAAGGCAAAACCTTATCTAGAGATGAAGCGCGTGAAGTTATTGGGCATCTTATGGATGGCAATTTAAGCCAAATGCAAGCTGCTGCTTTACTGGCTGCCTTGCGTATGCGTGGTGAAACGGTAGAGGAAATTGTGGGCTTTGCAGAAGCCATGCGAGCCCGAGCAGTTAAGGTGCCCATTGCAACTACAGAGCCGCTTTTAGATATTGTGGGTACGGGCGGTACCGGTTTAAACACCTTTAATGTGAGTACCGCAACTATTTTTGTAGTAGCGTCAGCAGGTGTCAAAATTGCTAAGCATGGCAATAGGGGCGTCACTAGAAAGTCTGGCTCTGCTGATGTGCTAGAGGCACTGGGCGTAAATCTTGATTTATCACCAGAAAGGCTTGCTAAAAGTGTCGATGAAGTCGGGGTGGCTTTTTTGTATGCGCGTTCGCATCATCCTGCCATGCGTTTTGTTGCACCTATCCGCTCTGACATTCAGGCAAGAACAGTGTTTAACTCGATTGGGCCTTTAACAAATCCTGCTAATGCAGATTATCAGCTTATGGGTGTTTATGACCCTCATTTAACCGAAACACTAGCTGAGGTGCTCAAAGGTTTAGGTGTAAAACGCGGCATGGTGGTGCATGGTGGTGGGCTTGATGAGCTTAGTATTTGCAGTGAAAATAAAATTACTGAAATTACTGAAGCAGGCTTAAAAACTTACGAACTCGAGCCTGAAGATGTGGGTTTGGCCCGCTATGACCTTAAAGATATATTGGGGGGTAGCCCTGAAGAGAATGCTCGTACTATTCGTAAGCTTTTTGCTGCTGAAGTGAAAGGTGCTAAACGTGATATTGTTTTGCTTAATTCAGGCGCAGCGCTTTACATTGCAGGTAAAGCAAGCAGCATTGC
>CAZWJZ010000096.1:0-2769 GCA_964634665.1 uncultured bacterium
TACAATACTCAGAGGGCTAAGCTTATCTGTTTGGAGTGATCCATTACCAACTCGTGATTTAGAGGCGCTTTATCAAAAATATTTTAGTAATCAAGACCCAACAGGTAAAAGTTACTGGTTGACGCTTGGATGTGTACCCTTAACAACTCCTTCTTAACTCAAAGTTAACGTATTAAGCAAGGTATAGGGCTTTTGCAGGCTCGAGTTTATCTGCAAGTTTATGCAATAACACTGCAACTCGAGTTCTTAGCTTTAAGCTTGTTTTGCTTTGCTTATATAAACTGTTTAGGGTACTTTCGTTTCTTAGTTTGTCTATTTTTTCTTGTGCAAATTTGTAGTTGAGTTCATGCTTGTACATAACTACCTCCGTACGGTTGTGTTTGTTCTTTTTTGTCTTCTAACGCGTAAGCCAAGTGTCGTAGGAGTAGTGAGAGTCGCTTAGTTAGAATTGCTTTTATTAAGGTGTGGTGTTTGGCTTCTTTGTAGCGTTTGTCGAGCTTGTTGGTTGCGTACTGGTTTGCGGATTCGTCATTAAAGATCATTTTTGCCCTCCTCAAGCTTATTGTCTTTAGTGGGCGTTTCCGCTGTAAGGCAGTTGTGGTCGTTTGCTGCTTTTGCCTAGCGGTTTGCCCAATATTTTTTGAAGCGTGGTTGGCGTTCTTTGTCTAAGTAGCCTTTGCTGATTTGGTAACTTTTGCTACTGGCTTGTAGGTCTTTTATTTTTTCGTTGTTTAGCATAAATAGGGCTGCATTTTGCATGATTACTTCCTTTGGCTTTCTTTGAATGGTTGCGGTTTTTGTTTCAGGGCATTAAAAAACCCCGATGTTTTTTCATCGGGGAATGTCGCTTTTAGCATGCGTGTTACGCTGCGCTAAACCGCTATTTCCCGTGGTAGGCAAAACCCTTAGCTGAGCAAGGTGCTTGCTTGAGTTTGTTTATAATTTCTTTGTTCATCATAAGTTTGCGCCTCACTTCCTTTGGATTTTTGCTGAACAGCGTTTTTATCTTTTAAGATGAGCGTGTTTTAAGCTTTATGTAGTCTAGCAGCTTTTATGCAATTATGCAACTGTATATTCTGCATAAATTTTTTACTAAGCTCTCACTTCCCTCAGTCTTATGACACAATTAAATCAGTTTAGTATTACATTTCAGAAAACATAAAAAAGAGCGGTCAAAACCACTCTCTTTGATGAAGACTTTAGAACGATGCGTTTAATTTATTTAGCTAGCATAAGCCTTAAAAACAGCCGTTACAGCTTCAAAAACGGAACAGCCTGAACCCGTATCAAGCATAGCGCCTTGAGAGTCTTTAGCTAGCCATTTCTCTTGCTCAGGCCAGACACTACCAACACACTGCTTAGCCAAATTCACTTGTAAAGAACCATCTGAGGACGGAAGGAGAGCAAAACGCTTAGGTAACATAGATTCCGAACCAGCAACGGCATTAAAACTATTTGTCATTATGCTGATATCTCCTTCACCAAGCGCTTAATAATTACTGCCCCGCCTGATGTAACGCACTGTAACAAGCAAACTCTTACAAAATTCTTACAAATTATAATCAAAACAAAATCTTTCTCTCATCTATAGAAACAAAAGCGTAACAAAAGGCTAAATATTTGTTAAATCCATCACATCAAAATCAACAATTGGGTTTACATCCGCACTGTAATCAACACTAGGCATATCAAAACCAAACAACTTCAAAAACTCGTGCTTGTAAAGCGCATAATCACTTTTTTCCCATAGGGTATCTTGCGTAATTTCATTCCAGACACGCTTACACTCTACCTGAACATCTTCACGCAACTCCCAATCATCAACCCGCAAACGCCCCTCATCATCAGTCACTCGAGTGTCTCCTGAGTAAAGCTTGCTGCGCATTAGGCGATTGATTTGCTCTATGCAGCCTTCTTGCAGACCTTTTTCTTGCATAATCTTAAAAACAATAGCCATGTACAAAGGCAAAACAGGAATAGCTGAGCTTGCTTGCGTAACTACACTCTTTAAAACACTCACGTAAGCACTTCCGTTAAGCTCATTTAGACTTTTAGCGATGCTTTTGGTAGCGCGATCTAAATCTTCTTTGGCTTTACCAATGCTGCCATGCCAATATAAAGGCCAGGTAATTTCTGTTCCAATGTAACTGTAGGCCGTTGTGGTGAAGCCTTCAGCTACAACACCTGCTTCTTTGAGAGCCGCAATCCATAATTCCCAGTCTTGCCCACCCATTACGGTTACGGTATCAGCAATTTCTTGCTCTGTTGCAGGCTCAACAGTAGACATAATCAACTCATCTTTACCTGTATTAATGGCTTTAGATGTGTACGGTTCACCAATGGGTTTAAGGGTGCTACGCACAATCTCACCCGTGTCAGGCATTTTTCTAACAGGCGCTGCAATTGAGTAAATAAGTAAGTCAATTTGACCTAAATCTTCTTTAATGGTCTTAATAACTTCATTTCTGGTTTCATGAGCAAAGGCATCGGCATTAAAACTTTTTGCATAAAGCCCTTGCGCTTTAGCAGCTTTGTCAAAAGCAGCTGAGTTATACCAACCTGCAGAGGCAGGTTTTTTATCTGTACCCGGCTTTTCAAAAAACACACCAATTGTACTTGCCTCTGCACCAAACGCTGCTGTAATACGAGAAGCTAAGCCATAACCAGTTGATGAGCCGACCACTAAGACACGCTTAGGTGCATGTTCAACAGGGCCTTGCGCTTTAACATAAGCAATTTGTTCATTTACACTGGCTTCGCAGCCTGTCG
>CAZWJZ010000096.1:2779-13775 GCA_964634665.1 uncultured bacterium
CGGATGCGTCGTAACACAAATAAACCCACGAATTCTTGGTTCAATAATCATTTTGACCTCACAACATAAGAGCTTATCATTTATAGCCAAAATACCATTAGAAGCCTAAGAAAAAAGCATTTTACGAAAAGTTAAACGACGTTAAAGATCAAAATCTGAACCTTGCTAAATGTTTTTGCGGCAAATCATAAGCCACAAAAAAACCCAGCAGCACAAATACTACTGGGTCAAAAATACTTTTATAATTACGACTGCCTTACCACTCTTCAGCAGCAAACAAATTATCTAACTTCGAACGAGCATCCGCAGCTTTACCTTTTTCACCACGCTCATCCCAAACTCGAGCTACACCTTCCCAAGCGGTTTCACTGAAGGGTTCGTGTTCTGTCATAAGCTGAAAGAAGCGGGTCGCTGCTTCTAATTCATTAAGCTCAAAGGCGGTTTCTGCGGCTGACTGAAGCAGGGTTAAGTGATCAGCATGAATACTTAGTCTGGCATCTTCAATCCAAGTAGAATCAAAACCCAATAAAAAATCACCTCTGTATAAGTCAATAGCACGACTGTAATCAAGCAAACGATTACTTTCTTTAGCTTTTACGCTCATTTGACGGTACTGATCAATATCGTACTCAATACGGAATTTACTATGTAAGTAGTAACGACGATTGGCAGACTCAATGAGCTCACCACCCATTGCTTTACGCAATCTATATAAAGTCGTATGAAAACTACTACTCGCCTTAGACTCAGTTTTACCTGGCCAAAGTGCCTCAGCCACCTCAAACGTGGTAACACCATTACGATGCTCGAGTAAGTAGAAAAGAAGCTCTAAGGCTTTTAGTGAATCCCAATCTAAACGCTCACTATTTTGCTCCACCATAGGCGCACCCAAAGCTCGAGCTCGCACCATGCCTTCAACAGGGCGTCTGAGTTCAGCTATGCGTTTTAGTCTTACTTCGACAGCTTCGACTAGTTCTTCTCTGGCGAAGGGTTTGGTTAGATAATCATCGGCACCTAAGGTCATACCTCTACGAATATTGCTACGGTCATTAAGTGCTGTTAGAAATAAGAAAGGTACACTACGCAATTCATTAATATCTCGGACCTTTTGATAAAAACCAAAACCATCTAAAGCAGGCATGGTAATATCACTGACAATGACATCTGGGCGTAAGCCCTCTTTGAGTTCATCAAGTGCATCGTAAGGATTGTCATACGCTAAGACGCTGTACCCAGCACTCTCAAGACTAACTTGCGTTAGTTTCAATATGCCTAGATCATCATCGACAGCTACAATTAGAGTTGCGGACATAATGTTTAGTTTAGCCTACCAATCCTGTGAGTACTATGAAACTTTACGCCTTCAAGCGTAAACGGTAAAAAATGTAAGCTTATTCCCAAGCTGCTGTTTCTTGATAATGTACCAACGCACTGTATTCAATAGATGAACTTAGTGCCGCAGTTGAAAATTTAATATCAACAATCATGATACCTTCAGCTAAATTAGAAAGAAAACTATTTAGCCGCTCTTCAAAAAGCTCAATTCGTCCTGCGCTAATTAATTTTGTTTTCGGATTCACGCTTTCAAACCTCTTCGTACTGATTTGTTACTACTTTACCGCTGGCTTCAAGCAAGTTCTGCGGATTGTCAGCCATGATAGCGTTAAGCTTTTGCTTATACAGCCAAGAAATTCTCATTGGATCATTCACGGTCCAAGTATTAATCACTAAACCTCTTTTATTAGCATAAGTAATAAGCTCAACATCAACTTGCGACTCATGAGGATGAATAGCATCCACATGCAACCAGCCTGCTAAAAACCCATTACGCAAAAAGCTTGACATCTCAGGGCTATAAAGCAAACCCAAACGCGCACTAGGGCTATGAAAACGCAAATACAAAAGTGAAAACGGATTAAAGCTCGAGTAAATCACTCGGTCTGCTAAAGCAGCTGCTTTTACAGCTTTTATAACGTCACGCTCGAGTTTATTCGTTTTAAAGGAAGCTGTTTTGAATTCTATATTGAGTAACCTGCCTTCATAACCTTTGGCAACATCTAGTAGTTCGGATAGTAAAGCGTGGGGTTCTTCGCTTGCTTTTACTTGCTCTAAGGTCATATCTGAAAGCTTAAAGCCTTTCATTTTGAAATCATGATAAAGAATGAGTGTGCCATCGTTAAGTTTTTGCACGTCGCACTCAATGCCATCAAGACCCGACTCAAAAGCAAAACGAAAAGCCTCAGCAGTATTTTCTGGTTTTAGTCCTCTAACACCCCTATGCCCTATCAGCAAAGGGCTTTTTCGGCGTACGCCCAACAACTGCCTAGGTGACCATGCCAAATAACGCCAGATAAAAAGGAGTAAAGCTAAATAAACAAAATACATAAGTCTTAGTCTAACTAAGTTAGCACCCACAAATTATGAGAAGACAACTCAAATATTGCTGCTTAGCTTTTGACCTAAGCAAGGCAATAAAGATAAAGTACGCAGTTGTGAATGATAAGCTCGAGTTTTTGAAGAAGGCTATTGCGATTCCTAGTGTTTCTGGTCAAGAGCAAGCCGTTGCTGAGTACTTAGTTTCTGAAATGCAAAGCTTTTGTGATGAGGCTTTTATTGATGAGGCTGGCAACGCGATTGGCAAGCTGGGTCATGGTGACTTAAAGGTTGTGTTTTTAGGGCATATTGATACTGTTGCAGGAGAAATTCCTGTGCGTGTTGAGCAAGGTGACTTATGGGGTCGAGGGTCTGTTGATGCAAAAGGCTCTTTTTGTACAGCCGTTGCTGCTGCTGCTAAGCTTTCTGAAGCGTTTAAAGACAAGATAAGTCTAACCTTGATTGGTGCTACGGAAGAAGAAGCCCCCAGCAGCAAAGGTGCTCGCTACGCTGCCATTAGTTATGAGAAACCTGATCTTGTGATTATTGGTGAACCAAGCAACTGGGACGCTATGACTTTAGGCTACAAAGGTCGACTAGTAACTAAATGGACATCAAGCAAAGCTAATTTTCACTCCGCAGGTCAAGGTAGCACCGCTGCTGAAGACATGGTTAGCATTTGGAACCAGTTACAAGCCCACGCAGAAACTTATAATCAAGATAAAACAGGTATTTTTGATGCGCTGCAAATTGCCTTGCAAGAAATAAGCTCTAAAACAGACGGCTTAGAACAAACTGCCAATGCCGTTATAGGCTACCGACTCCCACCTGACTTAAGTCCCGAAGCACTCGAGCGCTTAATAGCCAATTTTTCTTTTGGGCTTGAAGATGCTAGCGTTTCTGTTGTTATGACTGGGCAAGAAATTGCTTATCGTAGTGAAAAAGATACTGCCTTAACACGGGCATTTAGAAGCGCCATTAGAAAAACAGGTGGTAAGCCCCGCTTTAAAGTAAAGACAGGAACAAGTGATATGAATGTCGTGGCACCCATATGGGATGTTCCTATGCTTGCCTACGGTCCGGGTGACTCTAATTTAGATCACACACCAGAAGAACGCTTATCTCTTGATGAATACGAAAAGGCGGTTAGTGTTTTAGCAACCGCCTTGGAATTACTTGCTTCTTAAGCTTTATACGCCTGAAAGATCGTAGTTCTTCTGAATGTAGCTCTCCCACTCCGATGGGGTGTCTTCTTCAGTATAAATAGCACTTACAGGGCAAGCAGGTACACAAGCACCACAGTCAATACACTCTTCAGGATGAATGTAAAACTGGTCATCTGCTTCGTAAATACATTCAACAGGGCAAACATCTACACAAGAAGCATCTTTGGTTCCGATGCAAGGTTCAGCAATAATATGTGGCATCTAATTCCTCCTAGCCAAAAGTCAAGCCTAATTGTTATTTAAAAATGCAAAGGCGTCAAGGGTTAAGTTCACTAAGTTTGCTTAAAGGTATCGCTTTATTAACCCTAGCTAAAGCTTTAATTAGCTCGAGATGAGCCAAGTTGAACGGCTCAGATTCACAATCTACTTATTCATCTACATAAAATAGCAAACCTAAAAAACTCGATTTCAAAGGCTTAGTCTTGACGTACTAAAGCAAAGCCAGTACATTAAAAATAAAGAAACGCATTCTCATCTTTATAAAAACAAGGTAAACTAAAAACAAATTATGATACTCACCGCCTACCAAGAAACAATCAAAGCATGCTAAAGCTCGAGCTTATTGCCCTTGAACTCCTCGAATATAAGCTTTTAGATCTAAGCCGTGAGAAAGAGATTCGGGGTGGTGTGGCTGGCATTTGGGATATCTATCATTTTTTAGATCAGCAGCAACTAGTGTTTTCTGAGACTGAGCGTGCTCGCTTTCAGTTTGCCGAAAAAGAGTTAAAACGATTAACAAGTACACCGAAAGAGGCTCGCAGTGCTATTGATACCTTTGACGCGCTTGTACTTGATAGTTTTGATATTGCGCCTCAGCGTGCCAAGACATCTGTTATACGGCAAGCCACAACCCAAAATGACGTGACTCAACCCGTAAATACTGAATTAGCTGCTACTGAATTAGCTGGTCTTGAATTAGATTTTGGCAGCAGTTTCGACTTGGGTATAGAAAGCGTTAATCTAAAAGACACCCCCCCTCTGCTAAGCAGTCACCCTGAATTCGAAAAAGAACAAGCCACCTTGCAAGCCTTAGCCAATAAAGTCTGGTGGCATGACATCGAAGAAGTCATTCAGCAGTTAGCCGTTCGCTGTCGTGTTGAAAAAGATCGCAATATGGCACGCTTACTTTACGCTATTAGCCGCAACATAGCTCGCTATACTGAAGATCACTCAGCTAAAATAGAGCAACTCGAGCAGTTTAAAGTACTTATTCCTGTAACTGATTTTGATGATCCTCTGGTATCATTTAGCAATCTTGAAAGCATGACTGATTTGGTTCGAGATATCGTGACGATCATTATGAGCTTAGGCGTTAAAGGAACCTTATATGCTGACGTTAAACTAAGTACACTAAACACCTTAGACTTCATTAAACAAGTTGCCTTTGCCGTTGCACGAGACCCTTACGCAGGCCAGCATAGTGCCCTAGCAGCAACAGGACCAAGCTCTGAACAAATCCGTATCGCCATACAAGAAAATGCCAAAGAACTTATAAGAGAAGATCTAAAAAAAGAACAACAATACAAACTAGAACAACGCCTCGTAGCAACACTCGAGCAGGAAAAACGCATTAAAGAACTGTTTGACCAAGATGTAAGACACTTCTTGCAATCAGCCAAAACCTTTTTTGATAGACTCGAGCCTTACATTCCTAAGCGCTTAGGGGGTCTTGCTAATGACCCTAGCTTGCCGCATGGCGTTCTTTTTGCTGAAATGCCTGCCTTAGCCATTAAGACTGTCCCGGCAGAAGCGTCTAGTCTGAGTTTACGCTTAACAAAACCCATTCGCTTTAGGCTTATGGGTCACATTATTGGCATTAGCGTAGTGGCTAAAGATGCCGTTCTAATGATTAACAAAGAAGAACGCCCACTTAAAGACTACCTAAAGCTCGAGCTTAATCAGCATTATCTTTATGCCTTTAAGCATGAGGATTATATTCATCTTAAAATTCTAGATGAATCACGATCTTTAGCGTCACGCTTAGCGGAAACCATGGCGGTGTTGTTTGTTTTAAGCTCGAGTCATTCTGAATTTTTGCTTAGAGTGATTCAGACTGCTGCGGGTGTTTCTATGGGTGGATCTCAAGTTATTGTTGAGTCTGCCATTTCTAGGCTTAGGGAGTTAAGTAGTAAAGCACCTAGTCGCCGTAAGGCGCTAGAGGGGTTACTTAAAGGTTCAGCTAAAGCGCTCGGCATTAGCCTTGAAGATAATGTACTGATGTCTTTGGTACAAAGACTCATTACGGCTATGACCGTTTCTCCTGAAGATTTATCAGTTGTGCTTGAAAGTACCGATAGTACGGAAGCTTTTGTTTATCAATTGGCTGATGATCCTATCAGCTTAACAATTGCTCGCCAGCCTACAACGCTGCGTAAGTATCGATCTAAGATTGGTACGATTACCGAGAGTGTTGTTGTTATGACACCTGGGCGTATTATTGGTTCATTTAGTCGTACGCTGTTACAAGCTTTCCCTGGCGGTACGCTTATGTGCGCTAGAGCTAAGGATGAGGTTGCAATTCTTTACTTTGAGAATCTCCATATTCCAAATCTTTAATACCAATTTGATGAATAAACTCCTAAGTTATTGAAAAAATCGTTTGAGTAACATCAACTACCTTACATCTAATGCTAAGACATGAATACATCACTTCAGCTTAACGAATCAAAAGTCTAGTCTTATGAGTAGTTTCACGATAAAACTTATCCTAAGCTCAGACTCTCTCAATCTTATGACACACTGAACTCAGTTTAGTATTAGAAGTTCGCTTAGTATCTTTTTTCAATTACCCAAAGCATTGCGATAACATCCGATTCAAGGCGTTCCAATAACATTCGATTTAAGGTCACACGATTTACTACTTCACTGATAGATCGTGGAATTGCTGTAACTTTGCATCAGCTATCTTTTACAACCGCTATAATGATTACGAGACCCCCTTCTTTAAGCAGCGAAGCCTTAAGGCTTGCTTTATCTGACCTCAATGCTTGGACAGTTGTTAATGGTAAATTACATAAAAAGTTTCTGTTTACTAACTTTGTTGAAGCGTTTGGATTTATGACCAAGGTTGCCTTTTGGGCTGAGAAGCTTGATCATCATCCCGAGTGGTCAAACGTTTACAAAACGGTCACAGTTGACTTGATTACCCATGATGTCAAAGGTATTACAGAACTTGATATTAAGCTTGCTAAGCAGATGGATTTGTTAGCGTAATTATTCACTTTCATCTGTTGGCGGTTCATCTTCTGCCTCTTCTGTTGGGCTTTCTTCAACCGGTGGCTCTGTTGCTCCTTCTTCTGGAAGCTCGCTGTCAGGTGCAGGTTCTGATTCTGGGCTAGTTTCTTCCGGTGGCGTAATAACAGGCACAACCCCTGTATCTTCAGTACTAAACTCAGAATCAGGTGTAAAGCTAAGGTCTGGCTCAACCGTAATATCAATCGCTTCAGCGTCAGCAACAGGAATTACTTGATCTAAAGCCTCTTCAAACTCATCTCTTGGCGCATCTAAACTAGGCGCTGTTTCAGATGGATCAGAAAACGTGTAAGCAGCACGCAAAAGTTCTAAATCTTGATTATCAATACGACCATCTTCATTAAGATCAGCAGCTGAGTTTAAGTCAGCGGTTCCAAATACTTTAGATAAAGCGACCAAATCATAAAAGTCAATACTACCATCTTTGTTAATATCTTCTTTTTCTGCATTAACTGTTACTAACAGTTGCAAAGCATCTGCCTCACTTAAGTCACTACTATCCTCTGGACTTAGCGCAGGATTCATAATGCCATCATTTTTAACTGTTAAGCCCAAAAGCAGGCCCACTTCATGACGTAAAACAAGCTGATTATCTATAGCAGCAGGATGCAAAAGAATAAGCTTCTGTCTGCTTCCCTCCCCTAGCTGCGTAGCTAAAGACAAACTATCTGGCCCAATTAAAGCAGCGTCAGCCACTCTAAAAACCACTTCTGCTTCCTCCTCAGAAGGAACTTCAGTGAAACTAAGACTATCGTCAAGCTCGAGCCATGCGTCTAGAGCGCTTTGTAATTCTCCTGAAAGTTGGACTTGTTCTTCATTAACCTCTACAAAGTAGGTAAATGAGCTTAACAGCAGAACAAGTACTAAGTATCTTAAAACTCTCATTGTTCAGCCTCTTCAAACGCTAAACGCAATGCTGCAAATAAGTCACTTGGACTCACACCAGAATCAGTTAAGGCCAACTGACCCTCAGCATCTAAAGCCAAATAACTACCTGTTTCACTAATAAAGCCTGTTTCAATCTCACGCCACAAACCCTGCCTAAAACCAATAATCGGCGAGTAATAAGCAGCAGCATAAGCAAAAACAATAACGGTTTCACCCTCACTAAAAGTCGGCATAAGCTGAACCTGCAAACTAGACGAACCCAAATCACCACCTAAAAACTCGAGTGTATGCAAAGTATCGTCTTCAGCTACACCTTTGAAACGCTCGAGTATTTCGAAGTTTACTTGCGTCCAGGGTTGATTGTCTTTTTCTATGACGTTTATGCTCTCTACTCGAGCGTAAAAAGCGACTTCACTTTTGCTGAGTATGGTTTCTAGGTCTAGGCTTTGGTAGCTTGTTGCTAAGGCGAAGCTTAGTATGAGGCAAAGGCTAAGTAGGTACTTCATGATTGACCTGCTGGTATGGGTTCATCATTTTCAGGGTTGGCAAAGGGATCATCTGGGTTAAAATCTTCATCTGCATTACCGTCTTCTGGGGGTACTTGGTTTGGGTCAGGTTCTTCAAAAACGGGGCGGCCTTCTGTAATCACTTCGTAGCTGTGCCCACCTGAGGCGGTACTAAACTCGAGTTGCGTAGTGAGTTCTAGAAAGGCTGGCTCTATGGGTCTTAGTTCAAACTCAAATATGCGTCTATCTGCTGAAAGGCTAGCTCCTAAAATAGCAATATCTATATTGAGCTTGCCTGCTGAATCTTGTGAGAAAAGCGCTACATTTTCACGGCTTGCTTTTACGCTGTTAGCTACGTATTCAAAGTAACTTGGGTCCCAACTTATTAAGCTACGAAAAGCTTGCAGGTCCCTTACATTTGTCAGGTCTGCTCGTAAGGTTATAGTCCGTTGCACTTCAGTAGTTGGTACATTTAGGGTTAGTTTTGCTGCGGGTGGGTCGGTTACATTGAGAGTGAAGTCTGCAAAGTTTTTTGATAGGTTTGCGTCTGTTACTGTTATGGTGAAACTAAAATTTCCCTTTTCACTCGTAGTGCCTGAAAGTGCCCCGCCTGACAAGCTTAAGCCTTCAGGGAGCTCACCTTCTGAGAGTTCAAAAGTGTAAGGTGTTTGACCATGTATTGCTCTAAAATTAGCAATATAGGGTTCATTTATATAAGCGTCTTCTAAACTGTCACCTATTAGGGTCAGAGATGCGCCTGAAGCAGAGTTACTCAACTCTGAATTACAGGCTGTTAAGGCAATTAAACACAAGAAATAAATGGCACAACGGCGACTCATGGGTTTAGTTTACCTAAATTCATTATGAGCCAGTTTAAGAATTATTATAATAAATCACAAAAAAGCTATGTTTTAAGCTTTTTTAGCACCTTGTTTAGGCTTAAGAGACTTCGTACTCGTAGGACAAAAGAGCTGTTATTTTTAACTAACAGCAGCCTTAGTTAGCTAGAAAAAAAGACAGTGATCAAATTTTTCTACAACGGTCATCCCTAAAATTTACTTAAGCTCCTTTTCTCAGAAACGCCTATCGAAGGTTACCAAATAGCACTCGAGTGCTTACTTTTCTGCCCTCTTGGGCATTAGCATGTCATACTGATACTAGGTAATGGATTGCTTAAAGGAGGCTCTGTTGATTTCACCTTGGATTCAGACGTTTGTTTTACCTTTTTCACTCAAGGGTGCTGTCCGTGAGTTTCATGTTTCTCGTTATGCTAGAGAACGCTACGCTTTAAATGAAAGTTTATTTTCTCTTCATGGTCAACTTTTACTTGCTGACTTTAAAACAGCGCAGGAACTTAGCGTTAAGCTTAATGCAGGAAAACCTCAAGACTTAAACCTTAAAGCAAGTGATTTGCACGCTGCCGGTTTACTAGATGAGATGCTTCATTTGCTCATTGCAAATTACCGTAAAAACGTTAATAACAACATTATTAAAGAGGCTTTAAAAGCGCTAAATGAGCGTTTTAGCGATGAGCCTTTAGAGCAGACCTTTAAGACCTTTGCTCATCTTTTTCCTGCAACAGCTGTTTTTAAAAATGAACAAAGCTTAGATGACTACTTAAATACCGAGATAGATGGCGTACCCAACCGAGAAGTTGTTTTAGAAGAACTACTTATGCTCTGGATAAGTAACGCTAACCCTGCCATGAAGCCCTTTAATGAATTGCTAGATGACTCGAGTCTTAAAACCACGGCTTATGAGAGTACCATTAAGGTTTTAAAAGATTTTTTTGCTGAGCAGGCTCCTTTGCTTGAAGGGCAAGGCTCTTTGTTTGATATGTTGCGCGCGCCTGCCTTGGCGAGTCCTGATTCTTTAGAGGGTCAACTTCGCTTTATTCAGGGTGCTTGGTTGCCTATTTTGGGTGAAGCATTTGAGCGTTTATTTGAGCGTTTGTTAATCACGCTTGATATTTACAAAGAAGAACAAAAGATGGGGTTTTCTGCTGGGGGGGGTCCTCCGCCCACGCATGTGCTTGATTTTGTAACAATGAGTTCTGAGCCTTTTACAAAGCGTGAACGTGTTGAGTATGAACGCTTTAGTCCTGATAAAGCTTGGATGCCGCGTGTGGTCATGCTTGCTAAGAGTACCTATGTCTGGCTTGATCAGCTTTCTAAAAGCTATAAGCAAGATATTACTAGGCTTGATCAAATTCCTGATAGTGAATTAGATGAGTTAGCAAGGCGCGGCTTTACTGGTTTGTGGTTGATTGGCTTGTGGGAGCGTAGTGAAGCGTCTAAACGCATTAAGCATCTTCGGGGTCAGCCTGACGCAGTCGCTTCTGCTTACGCACTTTATGATTATCAGATTGCACATGATTTAGGTGGCGACGCTGCTTATGAAGATTTACGTGAGCGTGCTTGGCAGCGGGGTATTCGTTTAGCAAGTGACATGGTACCTAACCATGTAGGTATTGATGCTCGCTGGGTGGTTGAACATCCTGATTGGTTTTTGCAGCTTGAGCATCCCCCTTACCCAAGTTACACCTTTAATGGGCCTGATTTATCTCAAGATGAGCGTGTAGGTATCTTTTTAGAAGATCATTATTTTGATAATAGTGATGCTGCTGTTGTCTTTAAACGTTTAGATAGATGGTCAGGTGAAAGCCGCTATATTTATCATGGTAATGATGGCACGACAATGCCTTGGAATGATACGGCGCAACTAGATTACTTAAATGCTGAAGCGCGTGAA
>CAZWJZ010000097.1:0-13687 GCA_964634665.1 uncultured bacterium
TAGAAAAAGGCGATCGTGTAGTTATATATATGCCATTAACTATAGAAGGGGTCGCCAGCATGCTCGCTTGCGCTAGGTTAGGTGCAGTACACAGTGTTGTTTACGCGGGCTTTGCCGCAGGCGCACTAAGAGCACGTATAGAAGATGCTCGAGCTAAAGTCGTCATAACCGGTGACGTTGGTTACCGCAGACAAAAAGCCGTTGATTTGAAAAGCATAGCAGACGCAGCAGTAGCACCACTCGAGTTTGTGGAGCATGTAGTTGTGTTTAGTCGTGAAGCTAAGCAGCCGCTTAAAGAAAAAGAAGTTGATTTTGATGCTTTGTTAAAACACGCTTCTGTGTGTGAGGCTGAAGAGCTAGATGCAGAACATCCGCTTTATATTTTGTATACCTCTGGTACAACGGGCACACCTAAAGGGGTGGTGCATGTTCATGGCGGCTATATGGTGGGTACGGCTTATCATTTGCAGACGTTTTATGATTTAAAAGATGATGATGTCTTTTTTTGCATGAGTGATATTGGCTGGGTTGTTGGTCATTCTTATATTTGTTATGCGCCTTTGGTTTCGGGGGTAACTACTGTTTTTCGTGAGGGTGCACCTGACACGCCTCATGCTGGCATCATTTGGGAAATGCTTGAGAAATATGGTGTTACAGCCATGTTTACAGCCCCAACGGCTATTCGTATGTGGATGCGTATGGGTGAAAGCTATCCTGAGCAGTTTGATCTTAGTAGCTTGCGTATTTTGGCGGTTGCGGGTGAGCCTTTGAATCCTGAAGCTTTTCGTTGGGCTATGAAGCACCTTGTAAAAGATCATGGCTATGTCATGGATAACTGGTGGCAAACAGAACTGGGGGGACCAACGTTGGCAACGCACGCAATTCAAGAGCACAAACCAGGGTTTGTTGGCAGACCTACTCCCGGTGTTGAGGCGGTTATTATTAATGATGATGGGGTAGAGCAAGCAGCAAATATTGGTGGATTACTCGCCTTGAAACGCCCTTTTCCGCACATGCTTAGAACTATTTTTGGGAATCATGAGCGCTACGAAAAAGCATGGCGTCAGCTAAAGGGTTTTTACTTAACAGGTGACATTGCTGTAAAAGATGATCAAGGACGCTTTAGTGTGTTGGGTCGTGCGGATGATGTGTTAAGCGTGGCAGGTCACCGCATTGGTACAGCAGATGTTGAGAGTGCTTTGGTGCAGCATCCTGCCGTGGCAGAGTCAGCTGTCATTGGTGTACCAGATGAACTAAAAGGCGAAGCGATAAAAGCCTTTGTGGTTCTAAGAAATGGTGTAGAAGCAAACGAAGATTTGGAAGCAATCCTAACCAAGCATATACGTGATGAACTAGGCCCCATAGCAACACCTCAAGCTATTAGCTTTGTAGAAACCCTGCCTAAAACCCGTAGTGGAAAAATAATGCGTCGTCTCTTAAAAGCCCAAGAATTAGGCGAAGACCCAGGTGATTTGAGTACGCTAGAATCTTAATTACCTAAATAACCTAAGTCCATGACGCTGCGCTAACTTAGCCTGCGCTTGACTTACAATTTTAAAAGCATCTTTAAGATGTTCACGTTCAAAGCTCGAGAGTTCACTCGGGCTTAATCTATTATCGAGCACTTGCTTAGCTTTTACTTGCCTACCTTGATGCCTGATAAGCAAATAAGAAATGTACTCCAAAGCATCCTTAAGATTATGAGCATCTTTTTTGCTAATCAAGCCAGCCTCTTGCGCCTGACTTAAACGCTCCCGCGTACTAAATTCAGGACTTTGAAGCTCTAAAGCATAAACTCGAGCGAGTTCAACAATAGGCAAAATACCCCTCGTTTTTAGATCAAGAAATTCGCTTTGACTACCACTTGTCTCAACCACAAACTGCCTAAAAAACCCTAAAGGAGGTTTATGCTCGAGTGCTTCTTTGCTTAATTGTTGCAAGTAGGTTTTGTTGGGTTTTGTTTGCGCTAGGCTTGTTTGTAACTGATGTAGTAATTGCGTGTCGCCATGTAGTGGTCTTAGGTCATATAGGAGGGCGTTGTGATTTGTAGATGTATTTGTGTTGTTCATCCAAGTTTTAAATATAGTTTGCCACTTTGTTAAGGGCTGCCGCCAAGACTTATTTGTTGCCATGATGTTCTGTGAGCAGTAACTAAAACCACAGGCATAAAGACCGTCACTAACAAATCTAGCTAGTTTAGAAAAGTAACTATCGTGCTCATCTTGAAAGTCATTGCTTAGTAAGAGTGCATTATTTTGAACACTATGCGCTGTCTGCTCGAGTCTAGCTTGTGACCCTAAGACTAGCCACAGGTAAGGTATAGGTGCTTTCCCTAGTACTTCTTCGGCAATTATTAAAAGTTGCTTCTCTATGCTATCGCCCATACTCGTAATGATTCTGCCGATGTCATTTGCAGTTGCATCCGCATCAACAAGCTGACGGACAACATCAATCAATCGTTGTGCTAACAGAGTGACACCTTCAACGGTTGTTTGCTTCGCTATTTCACCTACCAAAAAAACAGGATTAGCACTTTGCATGCGGAGTAAATCTGTTGTGGTTAGAAGTCCAATAATCTTATTATCTTCAGTTATAGGCATGTGATGAATTTTGTGTTTCGTCATACTCAAAATGAGTTCAAATGCAAACGCATCAGCCTCTAAACAAATAGGATTTTCAGTCATAATGCTAGCAATACTCTCTTCTGTACTAAGCCCTTTAGCAACCACTTTAGCCCTTAAGTCTCGGTCAGTAACAATGCCTAGTAAATACTCATTTTTCATGACAAGTAATGAAGATATGCGTGCGTACGTCATAACCTCAGCAGCCTCACGAATACTACTGTCAGGTTCAATATGTATAGGGGCACGCTTAATTAGCTCTTTAACCTGCAGGGTTAAAAGCTGCGTTCCTGATTCAGATGCCTGAAGATGTTTTAGTGCGTCACTAATTGAGCGCATATGCAACTGCCTGAAGTAATTAACAAAGCTAGGCTGCTCTTGCATAAAACGACTAAAAGCCTCCTCATTTAACTTAAAAAGCTGACCAGCTTCGAAACCCTCCACCGAATAACTCAAGGTACTTAAGTTCAGTAGGCTTTCATACCCAAAAAAGTCAGCTGCTGCCAATCGAGCTACCAAACGACCTTCAGCATCCTTCAAGTCAACCGCACCAGAAATAATGCCATAAAGGGCTTTATCATCATGCTTACCTGAAACAATCACTTGGCCTGCACCAAAAGATAAAAGCTCGAGTTTCTCAAGCAGTTGGGTTAAAAGGTCTTGATTCAAAGATGAAAATGCATCATGAAGATGCAAGTTTTGGAGTTCAAGAGTAGACATGCTTAGAAGAGTATAAGCTATTCGACTTTAAGAACTTTGCCTTCGCAACGATAAGTACTTAAACAGCCTTCTCAGTTCGGCTGAGTTTGCTTTCAGAACGGTTTACGAATGCCAATCAAAAAGGGTATTCTTGCTCCTTATGGATATGGCGTCACATGACTTAGTAGAGCATCCTTTTGATATTGTGGTGCAAAAATTTGGTGGAACCAGCGTTGGTGATTTAGAGCGCATTCGTAAAGTAGCAAGCCGCATAGCTCGTTACGTAGAGTCAGATAAAAAGGTAGCTGTTACTGTTTCAGCTATGGGTCGATCAACTGATAGGCTTATCTCCATGGCAAAAGAAGTATCTGCAAGACCTAGCAGACGTGAGCTAGATGTACTCATGGCCACAGGTGAACAACAATCTATAGCGCTAGTAAGCATGATGCTACAAACCCTAGGTGTAAAAGCTCAATCATTCACAGGAGCACAAGCAGGCTTTCTGACAGATGCTCAAAGTGGTAACGCACGCATTCTAGAAGTCAACCCACAACGCATACTCGAGTGTTTCGAAACGCATGATGTTGCAGTAGTGGCAGGCTTTCAAGGGCAAGATGCGACAGGAAACATAACAACCTTTGGTCGTGGCGGTAGCGACACAACTGCAGTTGCAATTGCTGCTGCTTTGGGTGCAAGTGAATGTGAGATATATACAGATACCGAAGGTGTCTACACCACTGACCCGCATGTTGTACCCAGCGCATCAAAAATACAGTTTATAGATTACGAAGAAATGCTCGAGCTTGCCTCTTTAGGTGCAGGGGTCTTGCATCCCCGTGCTGTTTGGTACGGCAGGCGCTATGGCGTAAAAATTCATGTACGCTCGAGCTTTAGTTATAACGAAGGTAGCATTGTTACTAAGCTTTCGGAGGAACAAAAAATGAAGACGGATAGCCCTATTACGGGTGTGGCTTTAGATTTGAATCATGCGCGTATTAATGTTCTTGCTGTACCCGATAAGCCAGGCACCGCAGCTGATTTATTTATGACCTTAGGTGCAGCAGGTATTAATGTAGATATGATTATTCAGGGTGTACCGGGCGATAACTCCTCAAGGCAACAAATGTCTTTTACAGTTAATAAAGATCAAGTTGCAGATGCGCTTGACGCTATTGCGCCACTTTTAGAACGCTTAGAAGCCAAAGCTGAAGCTGACTTGAATATTGCAAAACTATCAGTTGTAGGTATAGCTGTAGGATCTACCCCCGGTATTGCTGGGCAAGTCTTTCAAGCTGTTTCTGGGGTTGGTGCCAATATAGAGATGATTGCAACCAGCGAAGTGCGTGTTTCAGTAGTCATTCAAGATGAAAAAGCAAAAGAAGCCTTAAAAGCTGTTCATACTGCCTTTGGGTTAGATGCCTAAAATAGACTTATCAATACCCTAAATTGTTCTAGCCATAATTGGAAAGACTCTAAAAATACATTAGACTACTAATTATGGCTAAAGCAAAAAAGCTAAGCAAAGAACAACAAGAAATAATCGAAGCTAAAAAAGTCACGCCAAAAAAACTACTAAGGTTAGTACTTAAAAGCGTTGTAGCTGCCACCATAGTGGCAGGCCTCATGGTGCTACTAGCCACACTAGGTGTCCCTGTACTCAGCAATTTATGGATTCAATTTGCAGTCATGGTTGTCGTCTACCTAATCATCTTCCCTTATCTTACCAGTGAATTTAGACCCAAAAAACCTAGGAAATCATAGTGGATCAACTTAGCTCAACAAACAAACTTCCCTTAAAACTCGAGCCTCCAGAACAAGTAAAGCCTCTAGCAGCGGGTCATCGAAGCCTTTACCAGCAAATCATGCTAGCCAGATTCTGGCTTCCAGCTACCATTGTTGGTGTAGTACTGGTTCATCAGCTAAGCATTGTTCCATTAGGGGGTAACGCATGGCAATTCTGGTCGGTTCTTTTGTTCTACAGCATCCTAGGACCAAGCATGACCTTCTTAACACTCAACTGGATAGCCTCAGAAGTTAAAAAACGCGAAGAAGCCCAAACAGATTTTCAGCGTTTATTTATTGAACTCAAAGCAAGCCACGCACTCCTAGGGCAAATACAAAAAGTAACTGAGCAATTTGCAACCTCCCCAGATTTAGAGACAGCTCTATCTGCTGCCAGTGAAGGCATTACAAAAGTAACAGGTGCACAAGGCGCAGCCATTTTCTTAAATGCTGCGGGTGTAAGCATAAGTCAAAGCTATGACCTTGATGAAATCTTTACAGTTGACGCTTCCAAACGAGAAAACCAACTTAATAAAAGCGAAGAACCCAGTGATATAGCGATTATAAATGACAAATCTTACCACGTGCTAACGGCCCCACTTACCCAAATGGGTCGCCTAAGTGGCAGTGTTCATAGCTATTATTTGAAGCAACCAAGCAGTGAACAAAGAGAAAGTTTTAGTATTTTATCAACCGAATTTTCAGCTGCTGCAGAAGCCGCCAGCAGCCGCATGCGTGACCTTTTAACCTTAGTTGAAGTAGACCGAAGTATAAGGGCAGAAGGCAACCTAGAAAAACTATTAGAAGCCTTACTAGAACAAGTGATGTCCCGTACAGACGCAACCAGCGGAGGTTGCTATTTACTTGAGGAGGGTCGCGTACTCAGACTGCAAGTTTGCAAAGGAAACCTATCTGCAAGCACCCTACGAACCCTCAGCCTAGAAGAAGGCTTTGCAGCTCGAGCTGTACTCGAGTCTGCCCCTCAAATAGCCTCTCATTTAGAACCCTGCGAACGCCTTGGGCCTGTCCTAGGCAAGGCTGCAAGCGCAGTTGCTTTACCCCTACTTTCAGAACGAGAGTTACTTGGCGTCGTTGTACTCAGTCATGAAACACCTGTGCATTTTGAAGCAAAAAGCTTACCCTTTCTTAATTTGGTTGCAGGTCAAGTAAGCCTAGCCGTTAGAAATGCTCGAGCATACCTACAATCAGAAGAATTAGCTATTGCAGAAGAGCGCGCCCGCATAGCCAGAGAAATACACGATGGCGTAGCCCAAACCCTCGCTTTTAGTGCATTAAAACTCGATCTGGTATCTCGCATCATGGTCAAAGACCCCGAAAAAGCTGAAGCTGAACTCAGCAGCACCAAAGACACCCTCCGTGAAACCATTAAAGAAGTAAGACGAAGCATATTCGCCTTAAGACCCATCGAACTCGAGCGTCATGGCTTTGTAGGTGCATTAAGGCAATACTGCGAAGATTATGATCAGCAAAACTCAATAGAAGTTTACTTCTCAATAGATGAGATTCCGCAATTAAGTGCAAAAAGTGAAGCGCTACTTTTTAGAATCTTTCAAGAAGCAATGCATAACGTCGCTAAACACTCCTTAGCTAAAACTGTGTGGATAAATGTGGGAGTTAGTGAGGCAGAACAAGTTTTTGTTGAAGTAAAAGATGATGGTATTGGCTTCGAATTAGAAGCGGTTACCGATAAAATAACCAGCGCAGGTGGGCTAGGCTTAAAACAAATGAAAGAACGCCTCGAAGGACATAGTGGGGGCTTCACCATAACCACAATACCCAACGAAGGCACTCGAGTTTACGCTTTTGTACCAAGTTAAATCTTAAGAATTTTTGTGTTTAGACTTCGTTTCTTCTTTGATCTTGGTTCAGCTGTTTGCTTTTGGGCAGGTAACGATGTAACGCAGGCAAAATTTTCTTATACGATTGAAGCTCACGCAGTTCCTTTAAGGTTTACGCTTTGTCAGCAAGCTGAATACTTGTGCATTTGGTATGACACAAGTATTGACTGGAATAATCTCGGTGGGGAGCCACTTTGGTCATTAGAAGAAACAGCATTGTTCAAAAAAGCTGTTAAGGACTTTCTTATTAAAGTGAGAGAAGAACTTTTTCCTGATTTTGAAGTGATTAATGAGTTTAGGTTGCTTAGGGCAAATGAATGAGTTGCCCCTAAATTATGGTGTTAAGCTTCGGCTTAAACAAACAATAAAGCTCGAGTTTTAAAACTCGAGCTGTTATTTTTCTTGCTTTTTGATTTAGTCTTTTTTGCGGCGATAGCTTTGACCGAAGCGCTTTTGGAATTTCTCTACGCGACCTTCGGTGTCTATGAAGCGTTGTTGTCCTGTAAAGAAAGGGTGGTTGCCACTCCATACTTCAACAGTTATTTCGTTTCTGGTGCTGTAGGTTTCCATGACGACGTTGCCTTCGCTATAGACCTTTGTGGGTACTAATTTAGGGTGAATATCTTTTTTCATTGCGTTGTTTCTCCTTAAAGCACGGGCTTGGTCGTGCTAAATCGCAAGGCAGAGTGTAGCAGATTAGGCTTGGTTTTGTATAGTTTGCTTTGCATTGTCCCCAGTGCTTCTTAGGTTTTTGTGTTTTTATTGTTTTGCTTGCAGCTTGGTTTTGGGGTTTATTTGTTTATGATTTCTCATATATTTTATCTTAATGAAGAAGCTTTAAGACAAAGTTTGTCTGCTTATGAGATGATTGTGTTATGACAGAGTGTAAGCAAAACGCTACACGTAATTTAGTGCAGCACTAATACTAGACTGTTTAAAAACGATAAGGTATTAACAAAATGATTAAAGGTATTCTTCTCAGTTTCTTCTTGCTTCTCTTAACACAGAGTGTAGTGTTCGCTCAAGCTTGTGGTGATTTTGCTAGACCCATTGCTTTTGCTGATCAGGATTGGCCAAGTGCGAAGTTTCATACGGCGGTAGCAAAGTACATTATTGAAAAAGGGTTTGACTGTGAAATCGTTTTGGTTTCTGGTTCAGCTTTGCCTTTGCTTCAGGAATTAACGCAAGGCAACATTGATGTCATGATGGAGGTCTGGCAAGATTCTGTGCCTGAAAGCTATTTCAAAGCTAAAGATGCAGGTCTTGTTATTGATTTAGGTATCAACATGCGAGGGGTAGAAGGTTTCTTTATACCTAAGTACCTGATTGAAGATAGTCAGGGTGCGCTTATGCCTGATCTGAAGGCTGTTACTGATATTATTCGTTATGCAGATGTTTTTGCCAGTGAGCAAGAAACTCGTAAAGGTCTTTTTTATAATTGTGTTAAAGGCTGGCAGTGCGAGCAAATTAATGATTTGAAGCTCGAGCTTTATGGCTTAACGAAGGGGTTTACTAACTATAAGGCTGAGAGTTGGCTTGATTTTGAGGCTGCGATTCTTAAAAGTTACGAGCAGAAACAAGCCATGGTGTTTTACCATTGGGGTCCAACGTGGTTGTTAGGTGAGTTGGATGTTGTGATGCTGGATGAGCAGGCGTTTGATGCTGAGCTTTGGCTGGCTATGAAAAATGCTATTAAAGAAGGTGATTCGGAGCTTGCGTCTACCGTGGTGGCGTATCCTTCAAAAGAAGTTCATATTGTTGTTTCTCAAGCTGCTCATGAGAATTTGCCTGCTGATTTGCTTGCTTTTTTGACTGCTTATAGTATTGAGCAGAACCTTGTGAGTGATTACCTAGCGATTATGCGTAAAGAAAAACTCGAGCCTGATGCCTTAGCCTTACGCTTTTTGCAGGAGCAAAGTTATTGGGAGTCTTGGTTGTCTGCTGAACGTGTTAAGCGCGTGCGTGCACCGTATTAATTTTTGTAGCGATGCCCTCAGGTTTGCTGATAGAAACGCAAGTTTAATATTTAGCTATTACGAGGAAATGACTATCCTCTCCACTTGCGAACAGGATAGTTTTACTGAAGTATTTTGCGCTATTTAGCATAGCGTGACGTTTGGGCACTGTTTTATTTTGTTAGGATGACCTAATGATTGATCGTTACAGTACGCCCGAAATGAAAACCTTATGGTCAGAAGCTAACCGTTACCGAAAATGGTTACTTATTGAGCTTGCAGTTACTGAGGCTTGGGAAGCCCTGGGGGAAGTGCCTGAGGGTACAACTAAGGTTATTCAAGATGCCCTTGAAGGTAAAGAATTAGATGAAGCGTTTGCTGATCGGGTTGCTGAAATAGAAGCGGTAACTAAGCACGATATTGTTGCGTTTACTCGAGCTTTAACGGAGCGTATTGGAGATAGTGCTAAGTACATTCATTTGGGCCTTACCAGTACCGATGTGGTTGATTCTGCCCAGAATTTGGTTTTGCGAGATGCTATTGATATCATTCTTGCAGATCTTGATGTGCTTGCAGATAGTTTAAAACAGAAAGCTATAACCTATAAACATACGCCTTGTATTGGTCGTACGCATGGCATTCACGCTGAACCCATGACGTTTGGGCTTAAATTTCTTACCTTTTACGCTGCTATTTTACGAGATAAAGCTAGACTCGAGCATGCCCGTGAGGGGCTTGGTGTGCTTATGCTTTCAGGTTCTATTGGTACTTATGCGCATATTCCACCTTTGATTGAGGAGACGGTTGCTGAGCGTTTAGGTTTGCTGGCGGACCCGATTACTAATCAAACAGTAGCGCGAGATCGTCATGCTGAACTCATGAACGCCATTGCTATTTTAGGCTCGAGTTTAGAGCAGATTGCGGTTGAGATTAGGCATTTGCAGCGTACTGAGGTGCGTGAAGCGCAGGAGGGTTTTTCTAAGGGGCAGACGGGTAGTTCGTCTATGCCTCATAAGAAGAATCCTATTTCGACTGAGAATATTACGGGGGTGGCTAGGTTGCTGCGTAGTAATGCGCAGGCTGCGCTTGAAAATATTGTTTTGTGGCATGAGCGAGATATTAGTCATTCTTCGGTTGAGCGTATTATTTTGCCTGATTCAACCAGTTTAGTGAGTTATGCCTTGCGGCGTATGACTCGAGTTATTACTCAACTCATTGTTTATCCTGAGAATATGCAGAAAAATCTGGGTGCTTTAAATGGTCTTGTTTTTTCGCAGCGGGTTTTGCATAAGCTTATTGATAAAGGCATGATGCGTGAGGATGCCTATGATTTGGTGCAGCGCAATAGTCTTAAAAGTTGGGAAACTGCGCTACCTTTGCAAGATTTGATTGCGTCTGATGAGCTTAATCCTTTGACTCGAGATGAGTTAGCTGCAGCCTTTGATGTGGCTTGGTATTTGCGTTACACTGACGCGATTTATGCTCGTTTTGACTTGTAGCTTTTGATTGGTGTAAAAAGCGCTTGCAATATAGTGTGAATATTTAGTATACTCTTTAAGTTTGAATCCCCCAGGCTCGCAACGATGAGTCGCGGGGGTTGTTCTGTGTAAAAGCGAAACCATCTTCCCACTTCACAAGGACATTATATAGAAGCTAAAGAACCTCGAGGTTTTAGTCTGCTCGGATGAGCAAAATTGAGAAAAGGAGTGATCACTCTGCCAACAACTAACCAACTTTTAAGAAAAGGGCGCAAAGCACTCAAGAAGAAAAACAAAGTGCCTGCTTTAAAAGGAAGCCCGCAGCGCCGTGGTGTTTGTACTGCTGTTAAGACTCAGACACCTAAAAAACCTAACTCAGCTCTTCGTAAAATTGCGCGTGTTCGTTTATCTACCGGCTACGAAGTAACCGCTTATATCGGTGGCGAAAAGCATAATTTACAAGAGCACTCAGTGGTGCTTATTCGTGGTGGCCGTGTAAAAGACCTTCCAGGTGTTCGTTACCATATCGTTCGTGGTGCTCTTGATTGCCAAGGGGTTGCTGTGGGGCGCTATGTTCAGCGTAATCAAGGTCGCAGTAAGTATGGCTCTAAGAAGCCTAAAGCGAGTAAGGGGTAAGTCATGGCACGAAGACGTAGAGCAGAACTTCGCACAATTGAACCAGATTTGGTTTATAGCGATACTACAGTTACTGCTTTTATTAATAAATTAATGCGTGATGGTAAGAAGAATTTATCTAGTCGTGTTTTTTATGGCGCTTGTCGTTTAATTCAAGAGCGCAGTGGTCAGGAACCCCTTAAGGTGTTTCGTCAGGCTGTAGATAATGTTAAGCCACGTATTGAAGTTAAGAGTCGCCGTGTTGGTGGCGCAACCTATCAGGTGCCTGTAGAGGTTCCTGCTCGTCGTGCTTTATCCCTTAGCTTGCGTTGGTTGGTTGCTGCTAGTAATTCTCGTCCTGAGCGTACTGCTGTGGACCGTGTTGCTGGTGAGCTTTTAGATGCAGCTGCGGGTCGTGGTGGTGCTGTTAAGAAGAAAGATGATGTTGAGCGTATGGCCGAAGCAAACCGCGCTTATGCTCATTACAGGTGGTAGCATATGTCTTCTACTAAAATTGATTTAAGCAAAACGCGTAATATCGGTATTGCTGCGCATATTGATGCCGGCAAAACAACCTTAACTGAGCGTATTCTTTTTTACACTGGTCGCATACATAAAATTGGCGAAACCCATGAGGGTGCAAGTCAAATGGACTGGATGGAGCAGGAAAAAGAGCGTGGTATTACGATTACCTCTGCGGTAACGCAAGCTCAGTGGGGCGAAACTCGTATTAATATTATTGATACGCCAGGGCACGTTGATTTCACTATGGAGGTTGAACGTAGCATGCGCGTGCTTGATGCTGCTGTTGCAGTGTTTGATGCTTCTCAAGGTGTTGAGCCTCAAAGTGAAACAGTATGGCGTCAAGCTGACCGTTACCAAGTTCCTCGCTTAGCCTTTGCTAATAAAATGGATAAGACAGGTGCTGACTTTCAACTGGTTCTTGATTCTATGGTAGATCGCTTGGCTGCAAATGCTGTTCCGGTGCAGTGGCCAATGGGTTCTGAAGATAGCTTTAAAGGTCTTATTAATTTGGTTACGCTTAAAGCGTATACCTATATGGATGATCTTGGTAACGATATTCAAGAAAGTGACGTTCCTGCTGAGTTTGCTGATAAAGCAAACGAAATGCGTAGCATTATGATTGAAAAGCTAGCTGATGTTGACGATGAAATTGCGATGCTTTTCTTAGAAGGTGAAGAAGTTCCCGAAGAGATGATTCATGCTGCCATTCGTAAAGGCACCATCGAAATGTCAATTTTTCCTGTCTTCTGTGGTTCTGCCCTTAAAAATAAAGGTGTTCAGCGCCTTCTTGATGCGGTTACTATGTATCTTCCTAGTCCTCTTGATGTTCCTCCAATTAAAGGTATTGTTCCTGACACTGAAGAAGTACAAGAGCGACCTTCGGATGAGAGTGCTCCAGCATCTGCTTTAGCTTTTAAAGTAATGACGGATCCTTATGTCGGTCGTTTAACCTTTGTTCGTGTTTACTCAGGGGTTTTAGAGTCAGGCTCTTACATCTTTAACGCAACTAAAGGTAAGCGTGAGCGCATTGGTCGTTTGCTTAAAATGCATGCTAACTCTCGTGAAGAGGTAGATCGTATTGCCGCAGGTGACTTGGGTGCTGTTATTGGTCTTAAAGACACAACAACAGGGGACAGCTTAGCTGACGAAGCGCATCCTATTCTGCTTGAAAGTATTGAAGTTCCTGAACCTGTTATTTCTGTTGCTATTGAGCCTGCTTCAAAAGCCGACCAAGACAAGCTATCTGCAGGTCTTGTTAAGTTAACTGAAGAAGACCCAACCTTTAGAGTTAATACTGATTCTGAAACCGCTCAAACCATTATTGCTGGTATGGGTGAGCTTCACCTTGAAATTATTGTTGACCGTTTAAAGCGTGAATTTGGTGTTAATGCTAACGTAGGCGCACCACAAGTAGCGTACCGTGAAACCATTACTCGCCCAGCAGATGTTGAAGGTAAGTTTGTCCGTCAATCTGGTGGCCGTGGTCAATATGGTCATGTCAAAATTCAAGTCGAACCCCTTCCCCGTGGTACCGGCTTTGAATTTGAAAACGGTGTTGTTGGTGGTACCGTTCCGCGTGATTACATTCCTGCAATTCAAAAGGGTGTAGAAGAGGCCTTACAAAATGGCCCCTTACTTGGCTTTCCTATCGTTGATATGAAAGTTAAACTCTATGACGGTTCTTATCACGAAGTTGACTCTTCAGAAATGGCATTCAAAATTGCTGCTTCAATGGCAATTCGTGAAGCTATGGCTAAAGGTGCAGCTGCAATACTCGAGCCTATGATGCGTGTTGAGGCACAAACACCTGAGCAGTATATGGGTGATGTTATTGGTTCGCTTAACTCCCGTCGTGGTCAAATTCAAGGTATGGAACCTCGTGGTAATACGCAGATTGTTAGTGCAAATGTACCTTTATCTGAAATGTTTGGGTACGCGACTGATTTGCGTAGTCTTACGCAAGGTCGTGCAACCTTTAGCATGTTTTTAGATCACTATGCTGAAGTGCCAAAAAGTATTCAGGAAGCTTTAACCAAGAAATAAATTTTGAGCAGAGCTACTTTGCTTAGTCAGCTCTGCTAATTTGAAAGGATAAGAACAATGGCAAAAGGAGTATTTCAAAGAACGAAGCCGCATGTAAATGTAGGAACGGT
>CAZWJZ010000098.1:0-5144 GCA_964634665.1 uncultured bacterium
TATTACGTTTTACGGTAGCAAACTCTTAAAGCGCTTCTCAACCAAACAGCTTCTTTTGACTGCCCTTATTTTTTTAAGTATTCGTCTTTGCTTGTATGGCTTTAGCAACACTGCGGCAGTTGTTTTGACCATTCAGCTTTTGCATGGTTTTAGCTTTTCAATGCTATGGATTGCAGGTATAGCTTACACTGATAGCTTTGCACCAGAAGGCAAACATGCAACTGCCCAAGGTCTTTTTAACGCTATGTTTATGGGCCTTGGTAGTACCTCTGGCTTGCTTGTTGGAGGCTATTTTTATGATGCACTTGGTGCAAATACCTTGTTTTTAGGCTTTGGCATTTTTTGCTTAGCTGCAACTATAGTGCTTATGCTGATTTCAAGAAGAATTAAGTTTGCTTAACTGTTTTTGTTCCTTAAGAAAACAAATCTTCAGACTATCCATCAAAACAAAATGCTCTGACCAACCATCTATCAGAGCAAAACTTCAATCCTTAAGAACAATTCACTAAAACTGACTCACCTGCATACCATACTCTAAAGCACCCAAATCAGGCGCACTCCCCTCAAACGGCAAACCCACATCAACACCCTTATCAATAGCAGAACTCGAGCTTGTCAAACTCAAGAACATACTCGAGTTTGGATCTAAGCTGATTACATCTGTGCTGCTTATGCCTTTATTCCAGCTGTTATGTTCTTCTATTTTGTCGTCAAACATGCCAACCGAGCCCTCTAAGGATAGGTTGTTTCGCCATATATTTTTGCTGCTTGCTCTTGAACTTTCAAAGTTATGCCGGCGGTTTTGCCATGCGGTGTTGTTTTCTATGATGTTTCCACCACCCAAGTTAGTATCAAAGCCACTAAACTTATTTTGGTAAGCAATGTTTCTTCTTACGGTGTTGTTAACATCATGGCCATTTGAGCCGAGTTTAAAGCCATTTCCATCACCACCGTTGTAACCGTTGTTATGAGAAATATTTCCGTAAAGCAGGGTGCGTTTGCCGCGCCATGTATCAAAGCCATCATCAGAATTACGGCTAGCAATGTTGTACCAGAATGCATTACCTTCACTGTGACCACCTTGACCTATCGAGCCAAACCCGTCACTATCTCCCCCACCATAATTATCTTTAGCTACTGAGTAAGCCACTACATTATAAGAACCCTTATATATTTGCAAGCCACTGCCCCAGCAGCTATTTAGGGTCAGGTTAATAAAGTAATTATAAGAAGCACCGTCATACAAAAAAATGCATTGCTGCGGACTGGCGTAAACTTCAATATCTCTAAGTACAATATGATCAGCATTTATCCACATGCGCTCTGAATCTTTACCACCCTTAAGTCTTGACCAGTCAATAACCACTTTTTCGTTTGGCGCAGCCATAAACGTAATAGGCGCATCTTTTTTACCTGAATGCGTAAAACGCAAATCAGACTCTTGGTAATTACCTTCTTTAATAAAAACAACATCACCCGCTCGAGCTTTCGAAATAGCATGCGCAATGGTTCTAAACGCTTCAGCTTCGGTTTTACCTGAGCGCTTATCACCACCATTTTTAGAGACATAATAAGACGCTCGAGTGGGTCGTTCTGGTAGATCGGGTTCAAGGCTGTTTATTGGAAGATTCGGCGTACCTCTGCCTACAGCTGTTGTACCCTGAGGCTGGCAGCTTATGCAGACCAATAAGAGCAGCAAAACTACGCTTTTTATTTTCATGTATATACCTATCAACTTACACTTTAAAAAAGTTTAATGAGTTTGTCTTTAGTGCTTGCTTAGCAGTTTAAGCTTTGTGGATTTATAGTTGATAACTCTGCTAAAGCAAAAGTACTTTAATTTTACACTGCTAGACTTTAGAACAAGATGAGAAAAAATACGCTTTGTAGATAGCTGTAAGCTATGAAGCTTGTTCTTAAACCAATTTTCTATGTAAATGCACGTAAAAAGCCAAATTGGTACTTTTAGAAGCCTTATACAAGGTGTAGTATGCAAAGATGACAGTCTTAGCTTTGAAATACTAAAGTAAAAGACTGAGGTTTGTAAGGAGGCTCTTAAGATGAGCGAAGTTATAGGTAGTACCAAAGTAAAAACAGGTTTTTCTGAAATGTTTAAAGGTGGCGTCATTATGGACGTCATGAATGTAGAGCAAGCCCAAATTGCTGAAGATGCTGGCGCAACTGCTGTTATGGCGTTAGAGCGTATTCCTGCAGATATTCGCATTGAGGGTGGCGTGTCCCGCATGAGTGACCCTGACATGATTGAAAAAATCATGGCTGTCACCTCTATTCCTGTTATGGCTAAAGTACGTATTGGTCATTTTGTTGAAGCCCAAATTTTAGAATCCATTGGGGTTGACTTTATCGATGAGTCAGAAGTTTTAACGCCAGCAGATGAGGCTTACCATATTAACAAGCATGACTTTAAAGTACCTTTTGTTTGTGGTTGTACTAACATAGGTGAAGCTCTACGTCGCATTGGTGAAGGCGCATCCATGATTCGTACCAAAGGCGAAGCAGGTACCGGCAATGTCGTAGAAGCTGTACGTCATGCCCGCTCTGTACTTGGTGAAATTAGAAAGCTAAAAGTTATGGGCAAAGAAGAACTCATGACCTACGCCAAAGATCATGGTGCACCCTTTGACCTTGTTATGTTTGTGCATGAAAACGGCAAACTACCTGTTCCTAACTTTGCAGCAGGTGGCGTTGCAACCCCAGCAGATGCCGCCCTTATGATGCAACTTGGTGTTGACGGTGTCTTTGTAGGTTCAGGCATCTTTAAATCAGGCGCTAACAGCACAAGTGACCAAGAACGCCGTAACGCATGGTCAGCCAGAGCCAAAGCCATTGTAGAAGCAACCACGCACTACAACAATGCCGAAATCTTAGCAAAAGTATCTAGAAATCTAGGCGAAGCCATGGTTGGCATAAACCTAGACACCCTAGCAGACGAAGAACGCATGGCAGCCCGCGGCTGGTAAGCAAAACCCTAAACATAAAAAGCTCGAGTTAATAAAGCTCGAGCTTTTTTTAGTGACACAAATTGATTAGCCAAAATCTAACTTGATGTATTTTGCCACTCTCAAAACTTTTAACCCAATACTAATCTGAGTTAGCATTAATCAATTTCTTAACGCTTTGTCATTTTGCTTTCAGACTACATATTAAATACAATCATTTAAGCTACGCTGATTGCTTTAAGCCCCTAGTCATTTTCTTTCTTCTTCCATTTTCCTTTTAAGCTTCTTCATCTCTGACTTACCATTCTTCATCTTAGCCTTGCTAAACTGTTGCTTGTGAAATTCCTTAAACTCTTACAAGGCTTACTAATTGCAATTTTGACGGTTGTTTTGTCAGTAGCTGCTTTTTTAACGGCATCTGCTTTTAAGTGGGCCAATGAACTTCCTGAACTTACGGCTCTTGATTCTTTAGATATCACGGCTATTTCTCAGGTTTACTCGTCTGATGGTCGTCAATTTGGGCAAATTTTGCCTGTCATTGGTGAAGGTCAAGAAACCGCGTATCGTATTCCTGTTTCTTTAGATGAGGTTTCACCTGCTGTGCTGCAAGCTTTTGTGGCTTATGAAGATGATCAGTACTTCAAGCATTATGGTATTGACCTTCCAGGTATTGGTAGAGCTGTTTATGAAGAACTTTTTGGTGATGAGGGTCGTGGTGGTTCTTCTATCACAACACAAGTTATTAAAAATACAGTCTTGCGAGATATTGCTAATGAACGCTCCTTAGAACGAAAAGTTAAAGAGTGGATGCTGGCGATTGAGTTAGAGCGTCGTTTAACCAAAGCTGAAATTTTGCAACGCTACATTAATGTTGTGTTTTGGGGTGGGCAGATTTATGGTATTCGTGCAGCTGCCGATGCTTACTTTAGTAAAAGCCCGATTGAACTTAACTTAGCAGAAGGTCTTTATTTAGCGAGACTCATTCCTGCACCTAACTCAAGATGGGAAGATGACTTTAGTTTAACCAGAGCTAGCATGCGCCAAGTGCTAGATAGAATGATTGCTCAAAATATGATAAGTCAAGATGTTGCTGATAGAGCGTGGCGCGAAAACTTGCAACCAAATGGCTGGTCAATTAGTTATGACGGAAACGGTAATGTATTAAGCGCTGAGAGAACCCTTGCTAATCCTCCTGTTGCTCAAACCAGCATTAGTTCAACCTTGTCTGACTATGTGGTGATTGCCGTTCGGAACTGGCTTACCAATAAATTTGGTGAAGAGCTTGTTTATCGCCGTGGCGGTCTAAAGGTCTATACAACTATTGATTATGAAGCGCAATTAGCAGCTAATGAAGCGTCTTTACGAGCAGAAGTGCCTGAAGGCGCACAGCTTGCCTTTGTCGGACTTGACCCTGCTACAGGCGAAATTTTAGCCATGATGGGTGGTCGCTTAGTTGCAGGTGAAAAACCCGGAGAGCTAAATCGTGCTTTACAATCAGCAAGACAACCCGGTAGTTCTTTTAAACCCATTGCTGTAGCAGCCGCCATAGAAACAGCAGGCATGTCGCAAGCTACGGTTTTGCTAGATGAACCAACCATCTTTAAACAAGCGGGTCAACCTGACTATGAACCGGCAAATTATGACAATAGATTTACAGGCGCAAAAACAATTCGCTATCATTTAGATGGGTCACGCAACATTCCTGCCATTAAAGCTCTTGAAGCTGCAAGTGCACTCGAAGTTGCTGAACGAGCCACTGAACTTGGTTATGAAGATGTCTTAGCGGTACCCTCTATCGCACTAGGCACCATTGAAACTACTCCCCTACAGCATGCTGCTGCTTATGCCGCATTTGCTAATGGTGGCGTAAAAATGGAGCCTTACTTTATAGATCGCGTAGAATCTGCTGACGGAAGCGTTTTGTATCAGGCAGAACCCCGCTTAACTCGAGTATGGTCGCCTCAAACAGCTTATATTGCTCTTGACTTACTTTATGGCAATGTTCATGATGCTACAAACGGCATTACTGGCTTTAGTAATCGTGCCAAAATACCGGGGCGTTGGGTGGGCGGTAAAACCGGCACTACGAATAGCGAGCGTGACATTTGGTTTGTTGGCATAACACCCGGCATGGTCTCTGCTGTCTGGATAGGTTTTGATGACAACAGCCCCATCCCCCTAAAA
>CAZWJZ010000098.1:5154-13644 GCA_964634665.1 uncultured bacterium
AATTGACCCCGCCTTAACCCGAGCAGGAGACGGAACCGTTGGTAGCTCAAGACAACCCGTTTACATTTGGAAAGATTTTGTAGAGAATGCCTTGCGTAACCGCGCTGACTTACCCACCGAATTTCCTGTACCAGAAGGCATTGTTATGCGCAGGCTAAACTTAGCGACAGGCCAAATGGGCGCAGATGGCGTCATGGCAGCCTTTAATGAAAACACCATATTTAGAGATCAGGCTATACAAGATAATCTCACTATAGAAATACCTATAGATACCCGCACCAATACTCGAGCTACGGCAACTACGCCTCGTGAGAATATTCAGTACAAAAAAGTCAAGCCTGACGAAATTGCACAGTATCTTAATTAGATGAATAAGACACTCACCGCCATAGAGGGCATAAAAGTAGGTCACTGGTCAAACTTAGAAGCAAGAACAGGTTGCACGGTTGTGCTCTGCCCCCCTGAAGGCTGTGTTGCCTCAGGCTTAGCACTAGGTAGCGCACCGGGTAGTCGTGAATACGCACTGCTTGCTCCTGAAAAATCAGTCGAACGTGTTCACGCCATTTTGCTTACCGGGGGTAGCGCTTTTGGCTTAGCCGCAGCAACAGGCGTTATGGAGTGGCTCGAGCAGCACAATATTGGCTTTGAAAGCCCTGTGGCACGCATACCCATTGTACCTAGCGCCGTTATTTTTGACCTTATCGCAGGTGATGCCAGCGTAAGACCCACAGCCCAAAATGGCTTTGAGGCTGCCCAAAATGCCTCAACTGAACCTGTCCAGATGGGACAAATCGGAGTAGGCACAGGCGCACTTGTCGGCAAATACTTAGGGCTTGAGTATGCCGCTAAGGGGGGGCTTGGTAGTGCCAGTCTGAACATAGAGAGTGTAACTATTGCTGCTCTGGTGGTAACTAATGCCGTGGGTGACATTTATGACAAAAACGGTCAGCTAATGGCAGGCTCAAGCCATCCAGATAGAACTAACCCCAGCTTAAAACCAAACGTCTCAGAAGGCACAAACACCACCCTTGTCGTAGTCGCAACAGACGCAACAATCACCAAAGCACAAGCTCGAGCTTTGTCAACAAGCGCCCATATAGGCGTAGCTCAAGTCACCCGCCCATCCCACACTGTGCATGATGGCGATACCTGCTTTGTACTCAGCACAGGCAGTAAAGAAGCTATATCTATGATGGCACTAAGCGTCGCGGTGCAACAAGTTGTTTCAGAAGCCATACTTAATGGTGTTAAAGCAAGTAACAATTAAGACGCTAAAAAAAGGCAAACTAAGACATAATGAAGCAATGCATATAGGTGTTTTAGCACTCCAAGGCGCATTCCGTGAACACAAGCTCGTATTCGAAAAACTTGGCGTTAAGGTAAGCGAAGTAAGACTACGCAAAGACCTAGCAGACATATCAGGTTTAGTTATACCCGGTGGTGAATCAACCACCATGGCTAAACTCATGAAACTCTATGAATTTGACACTGCCATTCCTGAGTTTTATCAATCAGGCAAAGCCTTATGGGGAACCTGCGCTGGCGCCATTGCCATTTCAAACGAAATCATTGGTTACCCCGAGCAACCCCGCTTAAACCTCATGAACATAAGTGTAGAAAGAAACGCTTACGGCAGGCAAGTCTCATCCTTTGAAGTCGATTTACCCATAAAAGGCTTTGAAACGCCTTTTAGAACAGTATTCATACGCGCACCCCGCATAGCCAAAACAGGCACAAATGTAGAAATACTAGCCGAATACAACGGTGACGCCATAATGGCAAAACAAGACAAACTCATGGCAACCGTCTTTCACCCTGAGTTAAGCAATGATACAAGGGTGCATGAGTATTTTTTAGGTATGTGCGATTAGGTTTTAAGATATTCAGTGGTTCTCCAATAGGGTATTAATTTAATAAGGGCTATTTCTTTTTAAATGGCGTGATATTGCATTAGAGCAAAAATATTTTCGGACTCTTTAGGATATAAGCAATGCAAGCCAGCGCCCCATTAAGGCAGCTGCAAACCCTACCACTACACTTAACGTCACATAAGCTAAAGCCAAGATAATCTGTCCATTTTCTACTAAACGCAGAGTCTCAATTTCAAAGGTTGAAAAGGTTGTAAATGAACCTAAAAAACCAGTCATAACAGCCAGCTTAAGTTCAGGTCGCCAGCCATCTGCAAAGCCAAATACTAAAAAAGCTAGCAGAAAAGACCCAATGATGTTTACGCTAAATGTAGCCCAAGACAAACCCTCTGACATTTGCAGTACAGAAGCTCGAGCTATTGCTAACCCCACAAGGTAGCGACTTAAAGCACCGAGTGCACCGCCTATCATGACAGCTATTAGCATGCTTGTCTCACAGCCCAACTTTATCATGGCTCATAAGTCTTTATACTGACCTTAGAGCGCAGCTTAAACCTGCACTTGTTTTACAAAAATGTCAAAATCAACATTGTATGACTTTCATCTGGAGGTAAATTATGTCTAATCTTAGTTATCCTATTGGTAAGTTTGAGTTTCAGGAATCAACTGCTGAGTTGCGTGCAGCTTGGATTAATGAACTTAAAATCGCCCCTGACCAGCTTGCAGCTGCCGTTGAGGGTTTAACTGATGCACAACTTGATACGCCTTACCGTGAAGCTGGCTGGACGCTACGGCAAGTTGTACATCATGTGGCAGATAGTCACATGAATAGTTACATTCGGTTTCGCTGGGCTTTAACTGAAGATAGCCCTGTCATTAAAGCGTATGACGAGAAGGTTTGGGCAGACTTAACCGATGCAAAAACAGCAGCTGTTGACTTATCTCTTAATTTATTAGCAGCGTTACATGCACGCTGGGTTGTACTTCTTGAGAACCTAAGTGAAGCTGACTGGAAAAAAGACTTTGTTCATCCTGAAAGCAAAAAAGAAATTCCTATAGATCGCAACTTAGCCATATACGCATGGCACGGCAAACACCACATTGCCCAGATTACAAGCCTAAAAGAGCGTGAAGGCTGGGTCTAAAAACAATAATGGATGATAATCAAAAGAACATCTACAAAAGTTTTGCCTATACCTTTATTGGCTTAGGTAGCCTATTCTTAATCGTAAGCACACTCGAGCTTGCTTTTGGCTTTTTAAGGCTAATCTTTTTCCTGTTACTTTGCTTGTTTTGGGTATTGGGTTTGCTTTACTCAGGACGCTAAATCAAACTAAAGATTAAATTTTTATGAGAGCTTAAGTAGCCATATTCATCTTATTTGTACTAAACTATAAAGTCAAAGCGCTTTTATAGTTCTTTATGGGCGTTTCAAGTTAGAGAAAAAAGGGTTTCTGAGAGAACATGTCAACTAAAGTTGCCACGCATAAACAAGGGATTGCGCTGATTAGTGCACTGATATTTCTTGTGATTACTATTGTATTTGTAAGTACTGCTTTACTAGTGAGTTCTGCAAATAAACGTCAAACACGAAATACTTTAGTCACAACCCAAGCGCAGTTTGCTGCTGAAGCAGGTATTGAAAGACTCATTCATGATATTTGGTATGGCGAAACAGCAAACAGTGTTATTTTGCCGGGACAAAGTAGAGATTTAGAGAAGTTTCGTGAAGGTCTAGATGCACTGGGCTTAAAAACAGGTGAACTAAACAATGCTGCGTTTGAATTTAGTACTGACCCACTCATTTTAACGGATGATTTTGGCGATGGTCGCTATAGACTCACAGCAAAACGAGTAGATTTAGGCCCTAACCGCACTATCATTAGGCTTAATGTCGTTGGAGAAGTTGGTCTTGCTGATAATCCTTTAGCAAGCAGACGCATCACTGAAGATATTGCCCTGCAACCCCCAAACATTCCTGCTTATGCTCTACTCACCAATAACGCGAACTGCATTTTTTGCCACACCACCATTTCGTCTTTAGATACTGCTTATGATGACGATGGCAAATTCTGGAATATCAATACTCTCTCTCAACAAGAACGCCAAGATCATATTCAAGGTGAAGACCGCATTAAAGTAGGCGTACTAGAAAGCCTAATGGTAGACCGTGCTGACCCCAGTAAAATTAATAGTTTGGTAGCAGGAACCATTTACACACGTGGCATAAGCAACATGATTGATACAAACTCAACCTTAAGAACCATTCCTTTTATAGATGGCAGTTCACGACTTAGTGATGAAGGTAAAACCTTATTTACAGAAACCAACTGCGCTGGCGGTTGCAAAGAAGAATATCAGCAGTTCTACACAAATTACCCACTCAAAGACGGAAATCCGCCAGATGGCATTTTGCAAGATACCTTCCCACTACCCGTAAAAGATGAAAATAGTAATAAATATATTGACCATAGTGAATGGGCTGACGCTATCAAGCAGAGTTCAGGTGGTAATTTAACAGGCGGACTTAAGACTTTCTTAGCCACAACGCAAGCCACAAATGCTGCCGGCATTGACGTTCTTCTAGCAGATAAAGCCTCAGGCTTTCAAAACAGAGATGGTACAAACCAATTAAGCACCACAAGTAGCAGTAGAGGGGTAGCAGGTAATCTTATTTTAGAAGGCACAAGCCAACAACCCCTTATTCTTGAAGGCAATGTTTATGTCGATGGTGATGTGGTTATTTCTGGCTTTATAACAGGTTCAGGGAAAATAATAGCCCGCGGTAATGTCTATGTTGTTGGAGATATAAAATACGCCTGTGATGATAATGCTTTAGACGCAACTTGGGTTAACAGTGAAAACAAGGCCTGTAACTACGGCAAAAAACAAAGCCTCCCTCAGTTTGGTCTGGTAGCAGGCGGCAACATGATGATAGGCGCTTACACCCAACAACAACTCTGGAAAGACATAAAAGCTAACAGCACCTACACCGTACCCACTGACCACCTAACCCGCACAGACTTTAATGGCACCACTCAAGAAGACATTTACCGTTGGTTCATAGACCCTGGCTTTGTACCTACAGACAGCAGCACAGGCAATCCTTTAGAAACTGCAGATAGAGACACTGCTGAGCAAATATCAGGCTACACCATGAGTTTCACCATGATGGAAGTCGCCCTATTCAACCAGCTCGAGTATCAAAAGGCTAAAGCTGATGCTAGTTATGTACCTCGCTTTTACAGCATGCGTGAAGGCACACCTGTATTTCGCTGTAAAAAAGAGGGTGAGGGTGGCTGCAAAAAATATGAAGATGCTGACCTAATTAACATTGCTGATGCAGATGCTGGTCTATTAACTAACGCAACCATCCTGAGTTTAAGCCCAACAGATAGTTGGCTAAGTGACGTTAGCAGTACAACTCCTGAGCAAGATAGTGAGCTAGCAGTACGCAAATACTGGGTAGAAAATATAGAAGCTAATCCCAATATGCGCTCAAGTGGCCCTGAACTTCAAATTGACGGTATTTTGTACTCAAGTAATGCCGTTTTTGCCCTTGCACCTACTAAGTCAGCTATCAAAGGTCAAATGACACTACACGGTTCACTGATGGCAGCAGATACAGGCATTTTGATACCAGGCCCTGACTTAACCGAAAATAGGCAAGGCTTGAGCATCTATTATGATTCTCGCTTAAGAAGCTTGCTAGATATAGAAGATCAATTTAAGGTTGTACAAATAAGAGCCAATTATCGTGTTTTAGAGGCTGACTTTAGTACCGATAGTCTCTTTGAGGCCATACCAGAAACATCAGGGCTTGTAAATGACTAAGCAAAGAAAAGGCTTTAGCTTACTCGAGCTTCTGGTAGTCATTGCTATTTTAGCTATTTTGCTTACTATTAGCTTTTCAGCTTTGAATCGTTTTCGTGCTGCTACTGAGATTCAGCAAGCTAAACAGCTTATCGCTAGAGAGTTTGACCGAGCTAGAAGTGATGCGTATCGCTTGGGCGTAGATCAGAAAATTACTTGGACGAATGATAGTTTAAGCATTGAAGGTAACGAGAAACGTATCGTTGATTTATCAGCTAGCAATCGTGTCAGCATTGAAGAGACAGGGTCTTATAGCTACTCTGCGCCTTATGGCACGACCAAAGCAACACCGACAACACTAAACATTGTTCTTGGTGGTAAGGTGCGAGGCAGCATTCTCATTTTTGGGGTACGCGGAAAGGTGTACACAAATTGAGACGTCGTGAAGGCTTGAGCTTGGTTGAGGTGCTTGTTGCTTTGGTTATTGTTTCTATAGCTGCCAGCATGTTTCTTTACTTTGCAGATTCCTTAAGGCTTACCCGAGAGGCTAGCCAAGAAACCGAGTTGATTTCTTTTTCTAAAAATTATTTGAGTAGTCTACAAAGTTACTGGCAAGATGCAAATAACTATGAGTTTGGTCTTTCACAGATTGATATTTTAGCTCAAAATATTCCTGAAAGCTACACCCTTGCAGTGACTGTAAAAAATGAGGCTGATGAAATTATTCTTAAATACCCTGAAGCAGAGTCAATACCTATTCAAGACAAATCAACCCTTAGGCATCTCACTTTAACGTTTAGCAATGAGCAAAACAAACCAGTGAGCATGAGTCATAGTTTTAGCTTTCCTCCTCCAAGGCCTTAAAGGTAGCGTGTCAAAATGATCAAAAATAAGGGCTTTAGTCTTGTTGAGCTGCTAATAACGGCCACTATTTTAGTGATTGTCTTAACCCTCATTGGTGGTGGCTTGCAAAGCAGCAGTGGTGCTGTAGATAGTGTTATCAGTCAAAATGAAGCTCTAGAAGATTTAAGGGCATCTGGTCAGCTCATGTCAGATGCCCTTAATCAAGCTGTCTATATTTATCCACCAGGTAGTACTGTACAATTTGTGGCTAGTGGCTGGGAAAAAAGAAATTCACTGAATAACAGTTACATTTGGAAAGTTGGCAACGACCCTATCATTGCTTTTCTAGAAGCACCAGATGATCCTTTTCTTGACCCCAGCTTGTGCCCAACAGGTAATGAAACTGAGGAAGAAAAAAAGTTTAAGAATGGCGACGCTTGTCTTTACTTTGTTGCTTTTTACGCTATAAAAAGACAGGTAGTTGTAGAGAATAGTAACTACGGTGAGTATTTGAATGACCCAAGAAATACTGATGCTTGGGTGTTATATGAATACCGCAAACGACTCGTTACAGGTCAGCTAGATGAAAATACAATTCCCCCAAGCCAATTAACGAGTGTTGACAATCCGCTTGGCATTTCTGGTGGCAGATCAAACATGATTGCAGACTTCATAACGCCAAACACAGGCTTTGGCTTAAACTTAGAACGATTAAGCTGCAAACGAGCCGATGGCACGCTAGATTCAGGTTGTAACAGTGTCATTGCAACCGGCAATAACTTAAATTACTTAGAAAGCATAAGTGCGGGTGAGTTTAGTTTAAGTGCAACTATAAAGTTAAGAGGAAATAAAACAGTCAAAACCCCAGCCTTATCTTTCCCTATTGCCCCTAAAAATCTTTATACTAATTAAAGCCCTACGTTGTTTTTTTCTAAGGCGCGTTCTGCACGGTAGCTACTTCTTACTAGCGGGCCTGAAACAACCTCTAAGAAGCCTTTTGCTAAACCCCAATCGCGGTATTTATTAAACTCTTCTGGCGTTACAAAGCGTTCTACTGGCAAATGTGCGGCAGTAGGCCTGAGGTACTGACCAAAAGTTACTATGTCTACATTAATGGCCTTTAGATCAGTTATGGTTTCAAGTATTTCTTCTTCTGTTTCACCTAAACCCAGCATGAGGCTGGTTTTGGTAAGAATGTCAGGTCTTGCTTTTTTGGCGTACTCTAACACCTTTAGGGTTTGTTCATAACTAGCTCTTAGGTCTCTGACGGGGTGGGTTAGTCTTTTTACGGTTTCTATATTTTGTGCGTAAACTTGTATGCCTGAGTCAAGTACTAGTTGTACATGGTCTAGGTTACCTTGAAAGTCTGGCGTTAACGCTTCTACTGCAGTTTTTGGGTTGACTTCTTTTATTTTTTGTATGCAGGCTGCGTAGTGGCTTGCGCCTCCGTCACTTAGGTCATCTCTATCTACTGAGGTTAAAACGATATAGTTTAGGTTCATGAGTCTGACAGATTCAGCAGCTAGGCGGGGTTCATCTAGGTCTAGCCAGCCTTTTGGGTTACCTGTTGATACGGCGCAGAATTTGCAGGCTCTGGTGCATACGGAGCCCATGAGCATAATGGTAGCTGTACCTGCATCCCAGCATTCGCCTATGTTGGGGCACATGGCTTCTTCGCAGACGGTGCTTAGTCGGTTGTCTTTTACGGATTGTTTGACTTTGGCGTAGTTTTCGCCGCTGGGTAGTTTGACTTTGAGCCAGTCTGGTTTGCGTTCACGGGGTATGGTTTCGTTACCTTTTTGTTTAAGGCCGTGTTTTACAAATTTTATGTCTTCACGTTCGATCATTAGGGTTTAGTGTAGAGGATACAGCTTAAGTTTTTAGTAATCAGTCTTGCTCATAGTGCAATGTCTAAGAACCTGTTTGAAAAGTCATCAAGCAAGCCTTCTGAGCATAAGACGAATCA
>CAZWJZ010000099.1:0-13630 GCA_964634665.1 uncultured bacterium
AGATGGCAGGCAGGGTAGATAGCACTTTGGTGAGGGATGCTAAATCATAATAAGTGTCACTTGAAACCTTAGTGCCACCATATTCAGTTTCACCTAAAGAGCAAAGCCACAGGTTTTTAGTTTGATTACCAACAAGCGCAACGACCCCCGGAATATCCTGCTTTGCAACAGCTTGCTCAAGAACAACTCGAGCCCTAGCAAAATCTTGCATAGCTTAAGCCGTTATGCGGGTATTAGGAACAGTAACAGGTGATTTTCCTTTTGCCTCAATGTGACCAGCTAACAGCTCAGCAGCAGCTCGAGCTGCGCAAGGTCTAAAGCTAAACGCGCACACATAGCTGGGAATATTTTCTAAATAACTCAGCTCATAAGGGTCACGTAAAGCAACGACCAGTAACTTGTCTGGACTTGTTTTAGCTAGTGAATTTATGACCATAGCTTGGCTTTCTTGATCAAAGTCCATACCTGGCAAAGTGTGGTTTTCAGTGACAGCAATAACGACATCTGCATCTAAAGCCAAAGCATCCTTTTTTAAAACAGCTTCGGCTTCTAGGGTACGAAGCGTTGGAAACGACGCTTGCATAGCCTCTACAAAATAATCAAAGGCAGCAACCGTCTGATTTGGACCCACCCCACGAATATTACCTAAAACCTCATAGCTAGCTCGAGTGGTTGTATTAATGAGCAAAACAGATTTATCTTTAGCAATAGGCACAAGCTTTGCTTCATCTTTTAAAATGGCTACCGCTGCGCGAGAAACCTCAAGCTCAACCGCTCTGTGTTCTTCAAGACCAACAATACCTGCGTCTAAAGGCATGTCTACTAAGTTAGCTTTTAACTTTAAAATGCGTTCAACGGCATCATCAAGACGAGACATCGCTATGCTGCCATTTTCAACTGCTTGCTTAACAGCATTGATAAGCTCGAGCTGGTTTTTTAAGTAAGTAGATTTATTGTGGTCGTAGTGTTCCTCGGCAAGCATAATGATGTCTACACCTGCATTTATGGCTTGAATGGCTGAGTCGGCAGGGTCGTAATTTTTCTTCATGGAATGCATATTCATGCTGTCAGAAACAATGACGCCTTCAAAGCCTAAGTCTTTTCTTAAAAGATCTTGCAAAATAAGTGGCGATAAAGTGGCGGGTCGCTCTTTATCTAAGGCTGAATAAATAATGTGTGAAGTCATAACTATATCTGCACCTGCTTTTATGCCCTCAGCAAAAGGAAGCAAATCAATAGCAAAGAGTTCTTCACGAGTTCTATTAACTTGTGGTAAACCCCTATGACTATCAAGCGTGGTGTCACCATGACCAGGGAAATGCTTGAGTGTGGCAATCACCCCGCCATCCTTAAAGCCTCTGATCGCCGCAGCGGTCATGTCAGCAACCAAGTCAGGTTTTTCACCAAAGGAGCGCATGCCTATAATTGAATTATGAGGGTTAGAGTTGCAATCTGCACAAGGACAAAAAGGTGCATTAAGCCCCACCGCTTTAAGTTCCTGAGCAATCGTTTTATACATCTTGTAGGCATTCTCATCATTATGCGTGGCACCCAAAGCCATATTGCCTGGTCCAGGGCAGCTATCAGGAACCATGACAGCCCAAGTTCCCTCTTGATCAGGTGCTAGTAACAGAGGAAGTTTAAGGCGCGTGTTACGCGCAAACTCTTGCAACTTCGTTACTAAACTCACCGCAGCTTCAGCCGAAGGAACATTATCATTACTAATATAAGAACCACAGACAAAATGCTCTTCAATAAGCACTCGAGCTTCTTCTAAGTTGTTGCTTGCGAAGGCTAGCATGAAAAGTTGACCTACTTTTTCAGCTAGCGTCATACTGTTAATTAGCTTTGGAATATCCATTTTAAAGACCTTTCTATTTACTTGGGGGAGGCTTACTTGACCGCGCCCATGGTTAGGCCACGAACCAGATAGCGTTGGAAGAAAAGCGCCATGAGAAATGGGGGCAGCATGGTGAGTACAGCTGCTGCTGACATGGCTTCCCAAGCAACTTCGTATTGACCAATGAAGAGCGTAAGAACAACTGTAACTAACTGCGAGTCAGACGAGCGTGTAAAAATCAGAGGAATTAAAAAGTTATTCCAAGTGGTGACAAGGGTTACCAGAAAAACTGCAATAATACCGGGTCGGGCTAAAGGAAAAATGATGCGAGCCAGAATCTGCCAGCGATTACAGCCGTCAACCACAGCGGCATCTTCTATTTCTAAAGGAATGTCTCTAATGAAGGTCGACATAAGCCATATGCCAAGCGGCAATAAAAAAGTGACAAAAATAAGAATGAGCCCGCCTAAAGTATCTAGTAGCTGTAGCTGAGTCATAAGAAAAAACAAAGCAATAATGGCTACCCATAGCGGTAAGGGCATCATAAGCATAATCATAAAAAAGGCTGCTTGTTTACCCCAGAATCTCATGCGGGCAAATATGTAACCTGCACCTGTTGCTATAAGGGTGACGATTGTGGCAGATAAAATACTAACAATAATTGTATTGCCTAAGCCTGACCACATGAGCCCTGCGGTAGGTGAAAAACCTCCATCACGATATTTGGCACCCTCGGTAAAAAGAGAAATAAAATGCTCAAAGGTAGGGTTTTTAGGAAACCAGACTTTGTAAGGTACAGAGTAAAGCTCTAAGCGTGTCGAAATACTAGACACAAAGACCCAATAAATAGGCGCAAGTGCCCAAAAGAGTGCCACTGCACAGCCAAAATAAATGAGAGCTAAGCGAACGATTTTGCGGTAGTTGAGCTTCATTCGCGTATGCCTTGGTTATACATACGTAAAATAAAGAAAATGCCCACACCGATTGACATGAGCAAGATTAAGTAAGATAAAGCACCACCTAAGCCAATACGTAAGTCTCTAAAAACCAGTTCATAGTTAAAAAGCATAAGGGTTTTGGTAAAGGGGTTAATAGAACCACCTGCGCTACCTCCTGATGTGAGTGTCCAAATAACATCAAAAATTTGAAAACTTGCAATAAACTCAACCACAAGGGCAATGGCAAATGAAGGTACAAGCAAAGGAAAGGTAATACTTTTTAAGTTTTGCCAAGCGTTAGCACCATCCACTTTAGAAGCGTCATAAAGTTCTAAAGGAATCCCTTGCAAGCCAGCTAATAAAATAATTGTTGGAAAGGCAAAGCGAGTCCAAGTTTGCACAACGGCAACCCAAAGAATTTGAGCTCTTGGGTCAAGCAACCACGACCTATACTCGCTAATCAATCCAAATTGATATAAAAATCCATTCAGCGCACCATACTCACCGTTTAACAGCCAGCCCCACAAAAAACCATTCACAACAGGAGGCACCATCCAAGGCAAAATAACGAGTGTACGCACCAAGGTGCGACCCGGAAAACGTTCGTTTAAAAGTAAGGCAATCGAAAAAGCCACCAGCATTTCTAAAGGCAACGTTATCCCTACAACAAAAAAGCTGCGTGCTGTGACTTCCCAAAACTCAGCATCAGTCAAAAGCCTGCCATAATTTTCAAGACCTATGAATCTAGCAGGGCGTCTAATGCGTAAGTTCTCTGAGGTAAGACTCGTAAAAAAAGTATCAACCGCAGGGTAATAAATAAGTAAAGCAACAATAAAAAGAATAGGCAGCAAAATCACTGCAATAAAAACAGAATCTCTAGACCAAAAAGGTTTACGCATAGCTTTTTGCCATAGGCCTAGATTGGAAATACTTTAGGCTTTGAAGAGTAATGCTTAAGCTTTTTTGCATAGCTTAAATCCTTTGGTTTTTATTAGTAGCTAAGAAGTTTAAAATAGTGACTTAATGAGTAAGAATAAAAAATAAGTACTTAAATAGATAAAAAGCTGGGGCGATTTAAAGCAAATCGCCCCAAAGGCTTTTAAATCTTACTAAGCTTTACTGATACTCAGCCTTAAGATCATTCCACTCATTAGCAAGCTGATCAATAAGCTCATCAGCAGACATGCCAGTCTGAGCAGCCTCTAAAATCATTTCACCAACAGTATCTGTAAAAGGACCCCACCATAACGTTTCACGTGGTAGCTCATTAACCATACTGCTCTGCTCGAGTATAGCGTCGTTACCCTCAATAAGACCTTCAGCGGTGAGTGCCTCACCCACAGAGGTTCTTGAAGGATAAAGACCAAAAGCGTTGTAGATGGCAGTTTGGTTTTCTGGACCTGTGTACCACTCAATAAACTTCCAAGCTGCCTCTACATTTTCTGAGCCTTCAGCAATGCCGATACCAGCCGGGAAACCCCACGTGTTACCTAAGACAAGGTAGTCAACATTAGGAGCTTGCTGTGAACTGTCAGGGTTATTTGCAACACGGACAGAGCCTTGCCAACCTTGGTGAAAGACGCCTGTACCACTCCAGAAAAGAGCATGCTGATTAATAGAACCCGCTAGCATTTCCGGGCTTATAAGCTCATCTGCAAAGTAACCTAAAAGCATAGACATGGCTTCTCGTGCCATAGAACCTTCATTAGCAAAGACAGGGTTTAAATCGGCATCAAACATTGGGTCACCCATATTTAGGGCCATAAGGTACCAAGACCAATCAATAGCGCCCATAGCAATAGGATGATCGTCTATACCTTGAGCTTTAATAGCGTTAGCTTGCTCGCTTAACTCAGCCCATGTTGCAGGTGGAGCATCAAAGCCAGCTTCAGCTAGCGTTGCACTGTTATAGTCCATCATGACAAGTTGCATATAAACAGGAACACCAAACGTCTTACCATCAATATTCCAAAAATCAAACTGATTAAAATCTTCAATATCTAATGAACTCGCTGCAATAAGGTCATTAAGAGACATCATGTTACCCGTAGCCACAACATTAGAAGGTGCTTCTTCAGTTAAGAAAATAACATCAGCAGCTGCTTGACCTGACGCAGCAGAAATTTGTACACGACTAAAAAGATCAGCCATTTGTACAGACTGAATTTCTACACTAATGCCAGTTTCTGCTTCAAAGGCTTTAAGCGCATCTTCATTAGGCGGCACACCCCAACTTGGTGTCAAAAAAGTAATATTTTGAGCCAAGCTTAAACTAAGCCCTAAAAATAATAAAGCTACCATGTATTTAGATATGCTTCGACCATGAATCATGCCTTGTCCTCCTTGAATTGTGTACAATTTGTTACAGCTCGAGTTTATCATTCTTCAATACATAGTAGCAAACAGCTTTGTTTTGATAAATTGACGAGGAGTTAGGTTTTTAAGATTCATGGCATTACTTAAAGGAATTATTCTTAGCCCTCAAGGCTTACAAGCAGGTAGCCTTGTTTTTGATGGTCACATTTTAGAACTCAGCGCAACTGCAAGTAGCAAAGCTGCGCCTTATATACTGCCAGGCTTTATAGATGTGCATGTGCATGGTGGGGGCGGTGCAGACACCATGGACGGGGCGGAAGGTGTCAAGACACTAGCTAAGTTTCACCTTCAGCACGGAACAACAAGCCTTTACCCAACTACCATAACGAACCCGTGGCAGTCAATCTTAAAAGCCTTAGAAGGCGTAAAACAAGTCATGCTCGAAGAGCCAAAGAATTTACCCAGCATTTTAGGTGTGCATTTAGAAGGCCCATTCATAAGCCCTAATCGTCTAGGCGCACAACCGCCCAATGCCATAGAACCCAGTCAAGAACTCATTCAAGAAGCACTCGAGTTTGACGTGATTAAGCTCGTTACGCTAGCGCCCGAGATTCCTAACGCCTTAGCTGCTGCAAAACAATTTTCAAAAGCAGGTGTGCAACTCAGTGTCGGGCATACTCGAGCTTCTTATGAAGAGGTTTTGGCTTTAAGCGTGTTGCTTAAGCAGATGGGCGCTAGGCTTGGCTTTACTCATCTTTATAACGCGATGGGTGGACTTGAGGGGCGCAAGCCAGCAGTGGTGGGGGCAGCTTTGGCTGATGCAGATAGTTTTGCTGAACTTATTTTTGATAGGCAGCATGTTCATGAAGCTAGCTTCTTAAGCGCGTTTAACGCTAAGCCAGACAAGCTTTTATTTATTACGGACGCCATGCGTGCCAGTGGTATGAAGGACGGTAAAAGTGAACTTGGTGGGCAAGAAGTCAGCATTAAAGACGGTAAAGCGCAACTGAGTGACGGCACCCTTGCAGGTAGTTTACTTACCCTAGATCAAGCTTTAGGAAATGCGGTAAACGCCGGTTTAAGTTTAGAGCAAGCTAGTCACCTTGTGTCAAGAAACCCCGCAAACTACATGCAGCTAAACGACAGAGGCACACTTGAGCTGGGTAAGCGTGCTGATATGGTGGTTTTAGATAAAGAGTTGCGGATTCTTGAAGTTTATGTGGCGGGTAAAAAACGTGTTGGTTAAGTTGGCTATGCCATATTAAGTAGCTTTTAGAGTTTAAAGCTTAACTAGGGAGGTTCTACGATACTCGTCAGGTAAATCCTAAATTATTAAACTGTCACTTTAAAGGAACGCTCTTAGTTGCGTTATACAAATTGAGATGACTAAGCTTTTTGATATCTATTCGCTTGCCATTGCGGTCTTTATGAGCCAAAGCTGTTAGACTTTAGTTTATAGCGTGGAGTCGTTGTTATGAAAAGTCTGAATGAAGCTTTAAACAAACATTATGGTCTTGAGCATGGTCAAGAAAAGCGTTATCAAGCTGTTTTAGAGCAATTTGAAGTATTATTTGGTGCAGGTGAAGCACTTTGTTTTTGTGCCCCCGGTCGCGTGAATTTAATTGGTGAGCACACTGACTATAATCATGGCTTTGTTATGCCTGTTGCTTTAGATAAAGATACTTTAATTATTGTAAGACCTAGGCAAGACAACACTATTTGCTTGAGCAATAGTGAAGCAAGTTACCCGCCTGCTTGTTTTGAAATAACAGAGCATATTGCTAAAGATCAAGAAAATAACTGGACTAATTATGCTCGAGGGGTTGCCCAAGTAGTACAGCTAAAGAGCAAGAAAAATCTTAGGGGTTTTGATGCTTTGGTTTCTGCTGCGCCGCCTTACGGTGTGCCGCGCAGTGCAGGGCTTAGCTCGTCCTCTTCTTTAACCGTTGCTGTTTTGGTTGCTCTTAATTATCTTAATGACTTGCAGTTTGGCATTACGGATTTGGTGAGTTTAGCTTCTGATGCAGAGTGGTATGTGGGTACCCGTGGTGGCATTATGGATCAATATATTTCTCTGCAAGGACAACAAGGCCATGCGCTTTTTTTAGATTGCCGACCCTCAGCAGACAATACTTACAAAACCAAAGCCATTGCCTTACCTGTAGGTTATAAGATTCTTGTTATTAACAGTGGGGTTAAACACCAAAATGTCGGTGGTGGCTATAACTACCGAGTGGCTGCTTGTCGTGCTGCTGTAGGCATATTGAAAAAAAGCTACCCGAATATAACGCATTTAAGAGATGTTCAAGACGAAGCTTGGTCAGACCTCGAGAAACTACTACCCGAAAAAATGTCTGTAGAAACTTTAGCTGAGCAAGGCATAAAGCTAAGTGATATTCCGACTATAACTGCAGATGTTGAGTTAGAAGTTAAAGCAAAATGCCGGCATGTACACACTGAAAATGAGCGTGTACTAAAAGCTATAGATGCCATGCAAGCAAACAACATGGTTGCCTTAGGGGAACAGCTAAAAGAAGCTCACAAAAGCGCACGCGATGATTACGATATAAGCTGCCCAGAAATAGAAATCTTGGTGACTTACCTAAATGCTCAAGAAGGCATTTTAGGTGCAAGACTCACAGGGGCAGGCTGGGGAGGCTGCGTTGTTGCACTGGTAAAAGAAGATGCTGTAAGAACTGTAAGCAAACAGCTTAAAGAACACTACTACCAAGAAACAAAGCTCGAGTGTGATGTTTTTGTTTGTAAAGCTGCTGCGGGTGCAGGGCTTGTTTACGCTGCTTAAGCGAGCTTTACTATAAGAGTGTTTTAGGCATTTTACAAACAAAGCTGTAAGCAGGGTTAAACATATTACCTAATTCATAGCGTACGGCTTGCCCCATGAGTAGATTGGCAGTTTGAGCATCAAAGTTAAAGTCAGAGATAAGCCAACGAAGCATTTCAGTAGTGGCATGTTGCATGGCTTGATCTAAAGGTCTAGTGTTTCCAAGGGTAAAGATAAACTCATCATTTTCACCACGCGGCCAGAAGATCTCTTTGCCTTTAATCAGTTCAACACTAAAGCTTACATCTAGCGATATTTCTAGTCCTGTACCAGCAATTTCACCATCGCCCTGCAAGGCGTGACCATCCCCTAAGAAAAAAAGTGCGCCCTCAGCCTGCACAGGTAGATAAACAGTAGCGCCCTCTTTAAAGCCACGGTAATCCATATTGCCACCATGCGCCCCAGATGTTGCCGTCGAAATAGCCTGACCCCGCGAAGGTGCAACGCCAAAACAGCCCAGCATAGGCTCGAGTGTCAACTCGAGTGCGTTTTTGAGAGATTCGGGTTTGACTAGGGTTGCTGTATTGCTTGCTGTATCGACATGCCACTCAGCTCGATTTGCAGTTCCTTGTTCAGGCCAAGGAAGCTGCGGAACATAATGAGGGTCAACCACATTAGGTGCCAGCATTTTGCTACTCCAAGCAAGGCTACGGTTGGGTAAAAGCTTATCAAGACGTATAGCTAGCGTATCACCCGCTTCTGCACCTTCAATATAAAAAGGGCCTGTCATGGGGTTGCCTCGCTCACAAATTTGTGTGGCAGTCTCGTCACAGCCTGCCGCGTCAACAGTGGTGGTGGAAACACTATCTCCACTAGCTATGGTTAGTACGGGTTCATGAGAGCCAATGGTTGAGAAATATCTGCTGGGTTTAAACTGATGATGCACAATACAACTCCTTTAGAAACTAAGACTCGAGCATTCTAAAATCAAACTGCTTAGGAATGGGGTGTTCTTCTTCAGCGCGTTTCAGTAGCGCAGCTGTTACAGCTATGTTTTCAGCTTGACTTATACGCTCCGCATGATAGTTGTACCAGAGTTCAGTGAGCTGCGTAGCACCTTCACGTAAGTCAGCAATTTCAACCTCATCATCAAAAAATCGCTGAACACAATCAAGCTGCTTTTCAGCCAAAGCAGCTTGCGCCTCTAAAAACCTGATACGACCATGCTGCTGCACTTTTTCATCAAGCGTTTCACAAAGCTCGAGCCAAACTTGGTTTTGCTTTGCTTTAATTAAGGTGCTGCCTAGCTCTATAGCCAATGGAAGGAGTTTTGGTTTAAGGCCATGTGCTTTTTTTAAGTGTTCTATTGCCTCATCTAGCTTGCCTGTTTGTTCTGCCAAGACAGCCAAATTACGGTGTGCCCATGCGCTCTCTTTTTGCTCTATAGAGTGCCGCCAAGCTTCTTTGGCTTTGTCATGATTGCCTCTATAGGCATACATAACACCAAGCTGAAGTTGCGCTGCCCAGTTATTGTCATCTTTTAAAAGCGCAGTTTCTAGCAAGACTTGCCATTCTTCTTGCACCATGAACGAAGGATACTTCTCATGAAAACCACTCTTAGGAAAACTACCTGCTCTTAGTAACTGCAACCAAGGGTCTTGCTGCTTCTCACGAGATGCCTGCGGAAAAGGAAGCGCTTCAGAAGCAAACGGCTCCTCACCAGCCATAACCCGCCGTTCTTGCTCTAAGTAACCCCAACCAGAACCCATGTTAAGCATACGCTTGGGTTCTTGATCTTGCCACATGCGGGCATTTTCTAACTCTTCGTTAAGTCTAGTTTTAGATAAAGAAACGTTTAGTTTTTTCTCTACTTCTTTTTGGGCTTTTGACCAGTTTTTACCATGAATTGCCTTAGGGTCAGCTTGCATCATGCCGTACGCTTCTAACCAATCCCAAGAGCTATTAGCAGGCATTTTTAGGTGCTCTAATTGTGTTCTTGCTAAACCTGCTTGTATTTCTAAATAAGGATGCCCTGCTTCACTCAAAAAGTCTTGCCAGCGCTTACCGCCCTGACCTGTACCCCATAAGAAAAGCTTGCGTCCTTTAAGTAGCTCAGTTGAGCACTGCACTAAGCCTCTACCCTCTTTATTAAGGGCAGTTATCCAAGGTAGAACATCGTCTTCTAAGTGAAAGAAGTAATCAACGGCACGTTTACTGACCGTCGTGTAGCTTCTATCTTCACCATCAAACTCAGGCACATTTAAAATGCTTAACTCTTTATGATAAGCAAAACGATACGTTTTTGATGCAGGAACCACAACTCGAGTATCTTCTGACTCTGGAACCGCTATGTTTGACCACCAGTACAACGGGGTTTCATGTTTATGTGGGTTTGTTATGCGAGCATGCACATATAAGAACTCAGAGTCATCAGGTAAATAAAAATCTAACTGATAAGGAATCTGCCGAATGCGTTCCCACTCATAAAGCCTCAAAATCGGCATGCCGTTAGGCCCTTCAATTTGCGCAGCAAACATAGGTGCACAAGTAAAAGGTGTGTGACCAATGGTACCAATGTTCCACTCAACCCCGCCACTAAACCAAGCATTGCGGAGCGCTAAATTAGCAGGTTGAAAAACAGGATTAACGCGCAATAAATCTTTACCACTTTGTTTATGCAAAAGTGACCATAAGCGCCCACCGTAATCAAGCAAAAAAGTGGCTTTTAAAACCTTATTTTCTAAAACAGCAACCCGTAATTCACGTGCTTTACGAACCCTCGAGTATCCGTCTTGCAGGGTGTAAGGCAAAATATTGGGTAGGTGACCATAATTGATATTTTCGAGCATGTCTTCAGGAACGCCCTCTGCATAGTCAATCTCATGCAGTTCGCGTTCACTCATGAAGGGGGGAAGTGGGTTTTCGGCACCTAATTCGGCAGCCATTATCTTTAAAGATTCAACACGTAGTGTGCTCATGTTTCTACCTCGATAGCTATAAGAATACCTTCTTTATTTAAAACGGTGAGTGTTTACTGCTGTTTTATACTGATTTTGTTGCCATTTACTACTTGAACTGTGTATCTAAATGGCAACAGAGAGCGATAAGAATAAGATAAAAGGGCTTCGCTTGATTCGCTGAGTTTTTGGCATTCATATTAGGTAGACTATAGAGCATGAAAAAAGATTGCTTATTTCCTTACCCTAAAGAAAAGATTGCCCATTACACTGCTTATCGTGTTGACTCAGCTTTACTTATAGATGGTGATTTGACTAAAGAAGCTTGGCTAAAAGCGCCACGTTCACCACGCTTTGTTGATCTGATTCATGATAGCAAAACCATTCATGACACAAAAGCTGCTGTTTTGTGGGATGAGCACTACCTGTATGTGGCTTACTGGATTGAAGAGCCTTTTGTTCAAGCTAAATTTACAGAGCGGGATTCTTTGATTTATGAAGATAATGATGTAGAGCTGTTTATTGCAGGGCAAGATGGTTACTATGAATTTGAGATTAACGCTTTTAACACGATTTATGAAGTATTTTTTCTGTGGGAAGATGCTTATGAAGCTAAAGGCTACAATAAATTAGCTGAGTTTAACCGTAATAACAAAGGGGTTGAAGCTTTTGATGGCGTGGGCTTTAAGCACCCGCGAGGAAAACGAATTGGTTTTTGGAATTGGGATTACCCTGAGCTAAAAACAGCCGTGAAAATTGATGGCACGCTCAATGATAACAGTGACCGTGATAGAGGCTGGACTGTTGAATTAGCCCTACCTTGGCAAGGCTTGAAACACTTAGCAGATGGTCGCTCTTTACCCCCCAAAGAAGGCGATACCTGGCGTATGGACTTCTCACGCTTTAACCAATACAAAGAAGCCGCACCCGCCAAAGATTCTGGCGGGTGGGCATGGAGTTCGCATGGTGTTTGGGATTCACATATCCCAGAGTGTTTTCCGTTTATTCATTTTTCAGAAGCATCAGTTCTGAATCTTGAAGAAAGCTAAACAGCCAAGAGTTCTTTTAGTTTTTTAAGAATTATTTTTTCCTCACCCTCTCGAAGGGTCATGGGGTTAAGTAAAATGCCATTGTTTTTTTCAGAGGGTGCAACGGCAATGCGCGGGTTGCCTTGCCATAGTTGCTCAATGATTTGGTCTTTAGAAAACTTATCACTAAAACTTACAAGGCTGCGAGGGGCAGGTTGACCTGCCTCGTTTGGGTAATCCCTTGTCGCGCTTACACCTTCTATGCCTGCTAAGCCTTCATTCCAGAATTTAACTCGAGCTTCAAAGACTTGAGCTCTGGCATCATGATCAAGCTTTAGGTAGCGCTCAACAGCTGCTAGCAGGCCCAGCATTTCTTCTTTACCTACTTTTAAAGGGCGACCTACTGAGTGGTTAGGTGCGCCGTGCATTCGAATAGTCTCTATTAAGTCTTTGCGTCCTAAAACTAGACCAGAGGATTGAGGGCCAGCTAAATCTTTACCGCCACTAAAAATAGCTAGCGCTGCGCCCATTTGCGTGAACTTCCAGAGATTAGTTACCGGAGGGAGTTGTGCAGCAGCATCGACAATAACAGGAATCTTTGTTTTATTAGCTATGGTAATGACATCTTCAAGAGCTAATTCAGTTGGCTTATTCATAACCCCCTGAAACCAGAAAATAGCGGCTGTTTTAGCTGTTATAGCGTTCTCTAAATCAGCGGCCAGTGTTTTTTCTTCCGTGCCTATTTCTATGAGCTTAACGCCCACCTCACGAACCGCGTAATCATAAGAATTACGATGCATTTTTTGCATAATAACTTCGTTTTTAAAGCCCTCTAAATTTGGAAAAATCTCCTTATGCTGAGGGTCACTACCTGCAACACAAGCTGCCGTGGCCAAAAACAGCCCTGCGGCTGCGCCTGAACTTACATAAGCAGCCTCATTTTGAGTTAAGGCTGCAATGCGTTCACCAACTTTTTCTTGGAGTTCATGTAAATCAATAAAACAAACTGCGGCATCTTGCATGGCTTGCAGAGCTTCTGTTGACATGAGTGAACCCCCTAACTTTGTTAAGGTAGCAAGGGCATTTATAACAGGGCGAACGCCAAGAGAATCGTAGTTAGAACTCATTTAATTAGGTCCAGGTTGTTTAAGTTGCCAGTAGGCCTCAGGAGCATCTTCCCAGTTAGGCATGCTTAAACCCTCAGGGTCATAAACCACTTCACCTGCACGCAAGGTCAAAGCGCAACTAAGTTTTTTATCACCAAGCAGTTTGGCTTTACCGCAATCAGTAAACGCAAAATTACCACGCTCGAGTTTCAGTAGAGCAACATCTGCATCACTACCTATGCTTAGGTGGCCGAGTTCAGGGTGACCAATTTCTTGGGCGGGTGTAACGGTTGAGCGGTAGATGACTTCTTCTAGATTCATGCTTATATTTAGCATTTTGGACATGGTGGTGAGCATGTCTATAACAACACCATTGACATTGCCAATATGTAGGTCGGTGCTTATGGAGTTAGGGTGAAAGCCTGCTTGCATGGCGGGTATGCCTTGCCTAAACCAAAAGCTACCTGCGCCATGACCAAGATCAAAAATTAGCCCGCGTTCTTGCTGTTCAAACATGTATTTTTCGGGCTTATTATTGCTGTCTAGCACAGGGAATTGTTGCGCAAATACATGCGTATGAATATCACCAGGGCGCATTTTCTTTAGGAGTTCAGGGTAGGGTCTTTCAGGTCGGGGCCAGAAGTCAACCATAATGGGTTGCTT
>CAZWJZ010000100.1:0-13593 GCA_964634665.1 uncultured bacterium
CGCAAAAGACAGAAGCACTCGAGCAGGCTAACCTGATTGTTGAGAATAGCTCGGTAGTTCTCTTTAAGTGGTTGCCAAATGAGTTAGGTATAGGGAATGGCAAGATTCAGTATGTTTCTGAAAATGTGACTCAGTTTGGCTACTCGGCAAGCGAGTTTAGGGAGGGGCTTAATTATGTAGACATCATTCATAAAGAGGATGGTGCTAGAGTTTATGAAGAATGTAAACGTTATAAGCTAGAAGCAATAGACAATTCCCAGCAAAGCTACCGTATTAGATGTAAAGATGGGTCTATTCGCTGGGTTGAAGACCGTACAACGCTAAATAGAGATGATAAAGGAACCATAACTAGCTTTCAGGCTGCAATTATTGACGTGACTGAGAAGAAGCTTGCTGAGCAAGACTTGTACAACCGTCAGGTTTTATTGCAAGAAACGCAAGCTTTGGCAAAAATGGGTTACTCACAGCATGACTTAGTAAACAATAGCCTCAATTGGTCACCTGAAACCTATGCCATCTTGGGCTATAACAACTCAATCAAAGCTGAAACTACGTTATTTATAAATGCTGTTCACCCTGAAGAGCGAGAACAAGCAGAGCAAGACTTACAAGAATTTCTAGCCCTCAACCGTAAAATAGCCAAAGATTTTCAATACAGAATTATTACCCCCTCAGGGAAACAAAAGTACATTCTTATGCGTCGAGTACTAAAAATAGATACTTTAAGTAAAGCCAAAATTATGCTCAGCGTCATACAAGATGTAACTGAGCTGGTCAAAGCAAACCTAGAACTCGAGCGTGAACGTAATTTCTTAAGAGCTATGGCGAGTGCTTTGCCGGGTTATCTTTCTTATAAAGATACGCAGGGTAGATTTTTGTTTCTAAACGATACGTGGAAAGACTATTTGGGGGTAGAAGATGTCTCAAGTTTTGTGGGTAAAACAGAATTTGATATTCACCCTATGCGCTACGCAAAAGCATATGACGCAAATGACAAAGAGGTTATACAAACACGCCAAGCGCAATTAGGTGTTGAGCATAGCCTAAAGTCAAAAGGACACAGTCTTGAACTATTGACCAATAAAGTACCTGTGACTAACGACAATGACGAGATTGTAGGTATTGTAAGCATTAGCACCAACATAACAGAGCGCAAACAAACCGAAACCAAGCTCGAGCGTCAAGCTGAATTTAGAAGGCAGCTTATAACATTTACCCAAGAATTACTCGAGCTTAGGGTTAATGAGAATTTTTATCAGTTTGTTTTAGAGCAAGTTGTTTGTTTGCTGCCAGCAGTACAGGCGGGCTCTTTTATTGTGCGTGAGCAAGATAGTTTTGTTTTTAAGGCTGCTGTTGGCTTTGATATGGCTGATTTTAAGGGTATTAGCTTTTCGGTTGAAGAGTTGCAAGGTGGGGGTAAAAGTTTAGATGTTGAAATTATTGACTATAGTAAAAAAGAAGATCGCTTTAATAAAGATAAGGCGAGTTTAGCTCAGCTTGATGCTGCGGCTAAAGAAGCTATTCAAATTAGCTTATCTGTACCTGTGTATTTAAATAATCAAATTGAGGCTTACATTTATCTTGATAATTTTGCTACTAAAGATGCTTTTGATGAAGAATCGCTTGACATGGCAAGGGCAGTTGCAGCTCAGGTGACTGCAATTTGGCAGCGTGTTTCCTTAGAGCAGGAACTTAATAATGAACGCCAGTCTTTGCGAGCGCAAACTATTTTTAGAACCAAACTCACTGACTTGATTCAAATAGGTATTCAAGGTCGCTTGGATGACAGCTTTTTTGAGCGGGTGCTTATTAGTGCTGTAGAAGTTATTCCGGGTGCAGAAGCAGGTAGTTTGCTGGTTAGGCGAGAAGATCAGGCTTTTGGCTTTGTGGCTGCTGTTGGGCATAATATTGCTGATTTAAAGCATATCTACTTAACTGAAGATGAGATCTTTATTGACACCACAAAACCGGTTGCTCAGATTATAGATGAAATATCAAATGAACCTATTCCAGAAGATAGGCGCAAAAAACTTAATGACGCTGCTAGAGCAGATGAAATTAAGGTAGCTTTAGGCGTACCTATTCATATAAATAAACAAGCAGTAGCCATACTCAGTCTTGATAATTTTCATAGCAAAAATGCGTTTCCAGCTGAAGCCTTAGGCATGGCAAGTATTTTTGCAAACCAAATAGCGACTTTGTGGCAACGAATTGAGTTGGAGTCTAAACTAAGACTCGAGCATAAGCAGTCAGAGATGCAGGCGTTCTTTAGGACAAAGTTGAATTCTTTAATGAACGAAATGATGCTAGGAGAACTCAACGAAAACTTTTTTCAAAAAGTGCTTGATTATGCTGTTGACGTCATACCGAATGCTCAGGCTGGTAGTTTGCTCTGGCAAAATCTTGAGGGCAAGTATGCATTTAAGGCAATGGTAAATTATCATCTGGGTGTTTTTGAAGGCGTATCCTTTACAGCTAAAGAATTATATGGTGATCAGCTTCAGGGTAAAACTAGTGTAGTTATTAATGTTGTTCAGTTAAGTGAAAGTACGATAACTGCAAAGCATAAGCAGTTATTTGAAGCAACAAGACCAACAGACAAAATTAAAACCATGCTGTCTGTACCCATTACTTATAAAAATACAGCTATTGCATTTTTAAATTTAGATAATTTTGAAATAGAAGATGCTTTTACAGAAAGTGCTGTTAGCATGACAGAGGTTTTTGCTACGCAAATTTCTGCCTTGTGGCAGCGTTTTGAACTCGAGCAGAACCTGAAACTCGAGCAGCAACGCTTGCAGCAAGAGTCTGACTTTCGTGCTGAGATGAATGCACTTATGGTGTCGGTTTTGTCTGGACACCAAAATAGTGAGTTGTACCAGAGGATGCTTGACAAAGCTGTCGAAGTGATTCCGGGTGCGCAAGCTGGTTCAATGGCACTTAAAACCAGCAAAGGCTATGAGTTTGTGGCGGCTGTTGGTTTTGATGTACAAGTTCTCTCTTCAATAGTTTTTCAATATGAAGATTTCGGGAAGCCTGAAAAATGGACAGCACCTTTACTGAGTTATTATTTTACTGATGATTATAACTTAGCTGCCGAGAAGCAAGATATATTTTTACAAGCTGGAGACTCAAAAGACATTAAAGTATCATTATCTATACCGGTACTAGATGACAACTTAGTAGAGCTTATTTTGAATCTAGATAATTTTGAATCTGAAACTGCTTTTACAGACGTGGCTATTGACATGGCAAAAACCTTTGCTACTCAACTAACAAGCTTGTGGCAAAGAATTCAACTTGAGCAGCAACTCAGGCAAGAGCAAACAAGATTAGAAAATGAAAGTCACTTTCGTGCTGAGCTGAACAGCTTAATGCGAGACTTAATGAGCGAAGAACTTGATGAAAGTTTTTATCAAAAGGCACTACGTCGAGCTATTCGCGTTATTCCAGAAGCGCAAGCTGGCAGCGTTATTGTTAAAACAACTAGTGGCTATTCGTTGGTTGCACTGCATGGCTATGAGATTGAGTCACTAAGCAAAGCGCATTTTGCCAAAGATGAATTTGAAGTTGCGTCTGTTGTGCAGGTCATTCGTGGTGAAGAAGAGGGCAACTTGGTCTCTGAACAAGCAGGCTTAATGGAAGCTGCCTCCATAAAGCCCATAAAGGCCAGTTTGGTTATTCCTATTAAACACTTAGATGTAGCAGAGGCATTCTTTTACCTAGATAATTATGACTCGAGTACTGCTTTTAATGCGCAGACCGTAACCATGGCTCAACTTTTTGCCAATCAAATAGCTACGCTAAAACAACGCTATGAATTAGAGCAAGGTTTAAAGCTCGAGCGTTCAGAGGCGCAGGCTTTTAGAGATAAACTTGCGGGCTTGCATAGCTTGAGTTTAGAGCTTTCTAACCTTGTTTTTTTAGATGATATTTATAGGCAGATTGTTATGGGTGGGCGTGATTATTTGGGTTTTGAGCGCTTAGGTATTTCATTGTTTAACCCTGAAAAATATAGTCTAAAAGGGCTTTATAGTATTAATACTCAGGGTGAATTTCAAGATGAGCAAGGCATTGAGTGGACAACCTCTGAAGTTGCTGACTTGTTTACAGCTAGTAAAGAAGCTTCTGCTCGTAGGGCGCCTTTAATTAGAGAAAATACTGACCTTTACCAAGCTAATGAGGTGGTTGGTCAGGGCTGGAGCATGTGGGTACCTATTTGGCTGCATGGGCAACTTTTTGCATGGCTAGCGGTTGATAATCTGATTAATCAAAAACCCTTGAAGCCTTATGAAGCCGAGCTATTATGGCTCTTTGCTGCGACTATAAGCAATATTTTAGAGTTAAAGCATTCTCAAAAGGCTTTAGAGGAGAGTGAGGCTATTGCGCAAGAGTTTAAAGAAAAACTAAAGTCGCTTATTGAAATTAATATTGCACTTGCTAAAGAACAAAGCGTAAATGACATGCTTCGTCAAGCTGTGACTTTAGGTAGAGAAAAGCTGTTGTTTGATCGTCTTGGTGTCTTTTGGGATCTTGAGGGTGAAAACCGCTTGAAGGGTAGTTATGGTACAAGCATTACAGGGGAAGTGCGAGAAGAATCTGACCTAATAGTAGAGTACAGTGATCATGAGTACGCAAAAATTGTGCAAGGAAGCGATACCACGCGAACAAGCCATCAAATGATGGATCTCTATGATTATAGCGATAAGGTGGGTTTTGGTTGGAATAGCTTTAGGCCTATTCGTGCAGGCGAACAACTTGTTGCTTGGTTAACGGCAGATAATCTTTTAAACCAGCGTCCTTTAAAGCCTTATGAACTCGAGCTTCTTGATTTGTTTGCCAACACCATTGCTAGTCATATTGTGTTGCAGCGTGCTCGCTTAAGTACGGAGCAGAGCGAAAAACGCTTTAGAACTTTATTTGAGAGTGCTCCAGAGGCTGTGCTTATAGTTGATATTGAGTCGGGTGAAGTACTTGATGTGAATACCCAAGCTGAAACGCTTTATGGCTATACAAAAGATGAATTCTCCCAAATCTTAATTACAGACTTATCCTCAGATATAATAACTGAAGCTGGAGAGCTTTCTAGTGAAAGTCAAGAAATTATTCAGCAGGTTCTTTCAGGTAGCTTTGTTTTATTAGAACGACCTCAAAGAGATCGCTATGACCGTGATTTTGCTGCAGAAATCAGGATGGTTCATTTGGCTGATTCAGAACGGCAGTTAGTGCGTATAGGTGTAGTAGACATTAGTTTGCGTAAACTTTCTGAATCATCGTTAATGCAAAGTGAAGAGCGGTTCCGCTTTTTGTTTGACCAAGCTCCTATTGGTGCTCAAATTGTTAATTCTAAGTATGAAATTGTTCAAGCTAATAAGACCTTGGCAACCATGCTTGGCTACGAGCTAAGTGAAATGAATGGCATGAACATTAAAGACTTGATTCATCCAGACGATTTTGTTGAAACGCAATCTTTGGTAGATGAAGCTTACGCCAACCCTGGGCAAGTAGTGCAACTCGAGCAGCGTTACTACCGTAAAGATGGTTCTTTAATAGAAACACTTACTAATTTAACCTATGAAGTTCAAGATGGTGAATTAAAAGAAATTGCGCAAGTCATTGACATTAGTGAACGTAAGCGTATAGAGGAAGCTTTAAAAGAAGAACGAGAAAATTTAAGTCAGCGTGTCTTAGAGCGAACAGCTGAACTCGAAGAAGCAAAAAATAAAGCTGAGCAAGCAAATAGTGCCAAAAGTGAGTTTCTAGCCAGCATGAGCCATGAATTGCGCACACCCCTCAACGCGATTATTGGCTTTGCGCAAGTCTTAAAAAAAGAACACGTTATAGCCAAAGAACATGAAGGCCTCGTAAATGTTATTCATCGGAACGGCGAGCATTTACTCGAACTCATAAATGACGTACTCGAGTTAGCTAAGCTTGAAGCGGGCAAAACAAATATGACTGCTACCGCAGTTGATATTCGTAAGCTTATTTCTTCGCTTGATGAACTCTTCAGATTACGTTTAGAACATAAACAACTCGAGTTTCGTCTTGTGGTTGATGAGACTGTTCCTGTTTTTGCTTATCTTGATGAGCGTAAGTTACGGCAAGTTTTACTGAATTTGTTGTCTAATGCTATTAAATTTACAATGCAGGGTTTTGTGTCTCTTGAGGTTTATCTGGCAGATCATGCTGAGCTTTTATGTTTTGCTGTTGAAGATTCAGGGCAAGGTATTGCTGAAGAGGAATTACCTCTGCTATTTGATGCGTTTACTCAGACGCAATCGGGTCGTGAGTCTGAGCAGGGTTCGGGTTTGGGGTTGTCTATTAGCCAGAAATTTGTTGAGCTTATGAATGGTGAGCTAAAAGTTGAGTCTCAGCTTAATAAGGGTAGTCGTTTCTGGCTAGAAATGCCTCTTTTACTTGTTGAAGAGGTGCAAGCTGGTCATTTGGGTAAGAGCAATGAACTTAACAACACAATAGCAACTATTTTGATTGCTGATAATCTTGAAGAGGATAGGGCTATGTTGCGCAGCTTGCTAGAGGCGCAGGGCTACGCGGTTTTTGAAGCTGCTACAGGGGAGGCTTGTTTGCAGAAGCTTAAAGAGCTTGCTGTTGACCTTGTCTTAATGGAACTAAGTATGTCTGTCATGGCTGGCTATGACACGCTAGAATACATACAAAAATCCTTTTTGAATCTTCCTGTTATTGCCTTAACTGCTCAAGGTTTTGAGGAAAATAAAGAAGCTATTTTGGCTGCTGGCTTTAAAGGCATTATTAGAAAACCTTTAAATGAGCAGGGTCTAGTTGAGACTATTAGTGAGCAATTAAGTCGTAACAAAAATGTAATACTAAAACCGTCTAATATAGCTATGACTGTGAAAAAACTGCCAGCCAAGTTCATGCGTAATTTGTCACAATCAGTGGAGCGTTTGGACACCATAGAGATTAGTCGATTAATAGAGGAAATAAAAATGCCAGAACCAAAACTTGCAGAACAACTCGGTATTTGGCTAGAAAACTTTGCGTTTGAAGAACTCAAGGCATGGTGTGAAACAGGGGAGATTTATGAAAACTAGTCTTAAGGAGAATGCAACAATCTTAATTGTTGATGATACCCATGATAACTTGCGCTTACTCGCAAAAGTACTAAGCAAAAATGGCTATAGTGTGAGGCCAGCACCAACCGCAAAGTTAGCCTTAGCTGCTGCGCTAGCAGACCCACCTGACTTGATTTTACTAGACATAAACATGCCTGAAATGAATGGTTTTGAGGTTTGCGAAAAACTCAAGCAAGTAGAAGCAACCAAAGATATCCCGATTATCTTTGTAAGTGCTTTAGGAGAAACCTTCAACAAAGTAAAAGCCTTTGATGTTGGGGGTGTTGATTACGTAACCAAACCCTTCCAAATAGAAGAAGTCATAGCTAGAGTGTCATCACATCTTGAGTTAAGACAGCTAAGACAAACCCTCGCTGAGAAAAACCAACAATTAAGCCAAGAAGTCGAGCAACGCAAACAAGCCCAAGAAAAACTCGAGCATTTTAATGAAGAACTAGAAGCTCGAGTGAAGCAACGCACGCTTGCGTTAGAAGCTGAAATGGAAGAGCGGACTCGTACTCAAGATGAACTTGTCCATTTGGCTTTTCATGATCCTTTAACTGAGTTGCCCAATCGCAGGTATTTTTTGCAGCAGTTAGATGAGTGCTTGGGTGTGAGTGATTTTTCTGTGGTTCTCTTAGATATTGATGGTTTTAAGGTCTTTAATGATAGTTTAGGGCCAGAATTAGGTGACGAATTATTACATGCTATTGCTAAGCGGCTAAATGGGCTCTTACCTGAAAAAGCTATGTTAACGCGTTTAGGCGGAGATGAGTTTGCATACCTTTTACCAAGCTATACTCAAGATGAAGTTATTGGGTTTGCTAAAGATGTGTTACATGAACTCAATAAACCCTTGCGCTTTAATGTGTCAGAGTTTTACCTTAATGCCAGCATAGGCATAACCTTTAGTGATTTGGGCTACGACACAGCAAGTCACCTTTTAAGAGATGCTGACACAGCCATGTACCAAGCCAAAGCAGGGGGTAAAGGCAGCTATAGAGTTTTTGATAGTAGCATGCAAAGTCTTGCTCAAGAACGCCTTGAATTAGAAGCTGACCTTAGACACGCGTTAGAAATCGAAAGCACAACAGATCAACAGCTCGAGCTTTATTTTCAACCTATCGTATCGCTTAATGGGGGCTTGGTGGGTTCTTTTGAAGCATTGTTGCGCTGGAAGCATCCTGAAAAGGGTATGGTTTCCCCTTTGAAGTTTATTCCTATTGCTGAAGAAACAGGGCTTATTCAGCGTTTGGGTTGGTGGGTTTTAAAAACAGCTTGTGCTCAAATTAGTGACTGGCGTGAGCGTCTTAGTAAAGCTATTTGTGTCAATGTAAACCTATCAACCTTACAGCTTAAACAACCCAACTTCGTTAAGCAATTTTCAGCTTTACTTCAAGAGTATGGTGTTGAACCTCATAACATTAAGTTAGAAATAACTGAGAGTGCTATTTTAGAAGATGCCAAGTTACTGGCTGAAATAAGTAAGCTTGGCATAGCTATTTGTATAGATGATTTTGGTACAGGGCATTCATCACTGAGCAGGTTACAAGAATTCCCGATTCATACCATCAAAATAGATCGCTCATTTGTCATGAAATTAGATCAAAGTAAAGAAGGTGCTGCTATGGCAGCCATGATTATAGCTATGGCAAAAGGACTAGGCTGTGAAGTGGTTGCAGAAGGCATAGAAACCCTGAAACAACTCGAGCGTTTACAAATTTTGTCTTGTCGTTTGGGGCAGGGTTACTACTTTTCTAAACCTGTAGATGCTACTACTGCGTCAGGCTTGTTTAGCGCTTACGCAGTAGCATAGCTTTAAGTAAATTGATAGCCTTTAGGTATGACCACTAAGCCTGATTCGGTGACCGTGAAGCCTCTTGAGCGGTCATCAGCTTCATTTAGGCCTATGTCGGTTCCTTCTGGAATGCTTACATTTTTATCTATAATGGCGTTTTTAATGTGGCAGTTTCTAGCTACTTCAATATCATCAAAAAGGACAGAGTTTTCAATCGTACTGTAGCTATTTACGCGTACTCGTCTTGATAATATGGAGCGTCTTAGGGTAGCTCCAGAAATAATGACACCACCGGCCATAATGCTATTAAAAGCTTGACCTTTGCGACCTTCTTCTTCATGTACTAGTTTTGCAGGGGGTGAGAACTCTGAAGAGGTTCGTAAGGGCCAAGCTTCGTTAAATAAGTCAAACTCAGGTGTGACATCTATTAAGTCCATACTGGCTTCCCAGTAGCTGTCTAGCGTACCCACATCTCGCCAGTAGGTGTTAGGGCCCGTTTGCCCCGGTAAGGGGTTCTCAGCAAAATCGTAAGCCATTATCTTATAGCCTTCTTCTAAGGCCATAGGTAAGACATCTTTACCAAAGTCATGCTCTGACTGTTCACCCGCAGCAACTTTATTTAAGAGTTCAAAAAGTGCTTTTTTAGAGAAGATATAATTGCCCATTGAAGCCAAACAGATACCAGGGCGACCAGGTATCTCTTTAGGATTATCAGGTTTTTCTTGAAACTCGGTTATGCGAAAGTTTTTGTCCACCTGCATAATGCCAAAGCGTTTTCCCTCTTCAACACTGGTAGGGTAAGCCGCAATGGTGACATCAGCACCACTTTCTTCATGCTGTTCAATCATGTGGCTAATATCCATTTTGTAAATATGATCACCACTAAAAATAGCTACAAAATCGGCATCATTATTTTCAATAAGATGAATATTTTGATAGATAGCATCAGCTGTACCGCGATACCACTCTGCACCAAGCTCTTCATAAAGATACATTTGCGCAGGTGCTAAGGTAATAAAGTAATCACTCAAAAAACTACCAAAACGCCAGTTGCGCTGAATATGCTCTGTTAAAGATTGTGCTTTAAATTGCGTTAAGACGTACATGCCATAAATACCAGAATTAATCATGTTGTTAAGGGCAAAGTCGATAATGCGGTACTTAGACGCAAAAGGAACAGCAGGTTTAGTTCGCTTCCAAGTAAGCGGGTGAAGGCGTGAGCCTTTACCACCTGCTAGAACCATTCCAACTGTTTTTTTTGTTGCTTTTGGCATGCTTTCCTCCAGGTTTTAGTTTCGTCTACTATAACGCGTTTTTGTCTTAAAAGCGTAATGCTAGCTCCGAACTGTAAGGCCTAAAGCCCTTACAATACTAACGTGGAAGCTTTACGCGAATACCAAGACTACTTGCTTGCCTACCGCCTAAAAGCTTTAATTGGGGGCAAGTTAAGCCCAAAAACAATTCCTCTAAACCTACCTAATTACGCAAGCAAACGACTCACAAGACAAAAGCTAGCCAAAGAACTCTTAGGCTCAAGAGACTACCGTGAAGGCATGAAGCAAGTCGAAGCTCTCACAGAAGAAATAAATTTTGGTTTCTGGCAAAACCCCAATGAATCCATACTCATACTCAAAAAAGTTATTGAACAAGGTGGCTGTAAAGCACTCGAGTCAAAAGCAAACTTCATAACAGAACTCCTCACAAGACTCGAGCGTGAGCGCTTAAGTCAAGCGCAAGAAGAGCTTATTGCTACTTACTACCTAGGTTTATTTCAAGCTTCAGCTGCTTACCTAGATGCAGAAGTCTTTACGCGCTTGCGTGCAGAAGTTGATGGTTTACGGGAAGACCTACCTATATTTATGGAGCTCGAGTTAACACCGAAGTCGGTTTACTAGGCTTTGAGCGTTGTTTGAAATGGGCTGTTTGCTGTGCATCTTTGCTAAGCTAAATCCTTGTGAGTATTGTTTTACCTTCTGCTTCAAATATAAATCAAGATGCGTTTTTACTTAATTTTGGTCTGAATGATTTTCCTTTGGCTAAGTCAGGTCAGGCCTTTAGACGTAAGCAGTTAGCGCATTGGCTTTTTAAGCAGGGTGCTCAGTCATTTGATGACATGACCAATCTTCCCAAAGCATGGCGTGATGAACTGGCAGAGCAATACCTGATTAATCCTTTTAAACAGCTTAAACGCTTTCCTTCGGAAGATAAGTCAGTTAGGTATTTGTTTGATTTGTATGATGGCCGTCAGACTGAGGCTGTCTACATGCCTTACAAAAACCGTAAAACAGTTTGCTTGTCATCAATGGTGGGTTGCCCTGCTGGTTGCGCTTTTTGTGCAACAGGAGCGCTTGGCTTTGGTCGGAATTTGAGCCAAGCAGAACTTTTAGGACAACTCTTAGCCATTAGTTGGTATGAGGGCTTTTCACCCTTAGAGATTCGCAATGTTGTGCTTATGGGCATGGGTGAGGCACTTTTAAATTATGACAATGCATTATCAAGCATTCGCATGATGATAGAACAAGATGCTCTTGATATGTCACCTAGACGCATAACTTTATCTACAGTGGGTTTACCAAAACATATTCGCCGCTTGGCTGATGAAGGCATGTCGCTTGTGCTGGCCTTAAGTTTGCATGCCCCAGATGAAGACACTCGAAAGCAAATTATACCCACGGCGCATGCTTATCCTATAGAAGATATTATGGACGCCTTGCATGTATGGCAAGCTAAAATAGCTCGTCGTATTACTATTGAGTACACCATGCTGGCTGGCATAAATGACAACTTGTGGCAAGCTGACAAGCTTGTTGAGAGGCTCAAAGGCTTAACTGCCCATGTGAATCTTATTCCTTTTAATGCTTGGCATAACTCAGGTTTTAGCTCATCAGACAGAAATACCATAGAAGCGTTTGAAAAACGCTTAGCTGCTAAAGGCGTAGCAGTATCAGTTCGTTTTAGTCGCGGGCAAGATACAGGCGGAGCTTGTGGGCAGCTTGCCCTTGGAAAGGGCTAGACTTGCTGCTTTAATGGCAGAAAAGTCACAAATACAATTAATTAAAGATTCAAAGGTACTAAGCATGCTATTCTGGTGGGGGATTTCACATGTCTTTTGACCTTGCCCATCTAAACTAAATTATGGTTACGCATAGCATAACAGTGCGCTTAACGGAGGCCACCAAATGAAATTATCTCGTTCTATGATCAAGCATTTGCTTATCTTGATTTTTGCTACGTTGCATTTTGCTGTACTGGTTCAAGCGCAAACAAATATTGATAACTTAAGACAGCTTGCCCTAAACGACGCAAACAATGTCGAAGCTTGGGTCAATCTCGGAAATGCTTACTTAGAAGCTGGCGACTACACCTTAGCTGCCGAAAGCTTCTACGAAGCAATAGCTATAGACTACCTTTCAGGAGAAGCTCACTTTGGCTTAGGTTTAGCCGAATTTGAGCGCGGCGATTACCCATCAGCGCTATTCGAATTTAGTGAATTCGCCAGACTTTACCCAGACCGATTCGAAGCACACTACAATCAAGCAGTCACCTTAGCGAAACTACTTCAACCTGAAGAGTCCATAGCAGCTTTTCAAAAAGCTATCACCGAAGCAGCACCTGAAACCCCAGATGCTCAACTTGTTGAAGCCTACCTAGGCCTAGCAGGTCAATTCAAAGCAGTTGAAGGCTACGCAGAAGCAGCCCAAGCTTATAGTAACGCACTCGAGTTAGATGTAGATAATAGCGAAATCGTGTTGCAACGTGCTGATGCCCTTTATAGATCAGGTCAAGGCCGTGAGGCTTTAGCTGACCTAAGCGCCTTAGAAACAATGGTTAGTGATTATAGAGTAAGTAGCCTTATTGCAGATATTTACATTCAGCAAAATCAAACTGATTATGCTTTACGTTCATTAGAGCGAGCACTTGCGCGGTTATCAGCAAGTGACAGTCGCGCAAGAGCAAACCTGCTGGTTAGACTAGGTAACTTACAGCGTGACTTAGACAGAGAAGTAGAAGCAAGTGCTTCTTTTCAGCAAGCTTTAAGTGTTGACGCTAACGTTTGGCAAGCTCATTATAATCTAGCTTTGATTGCCTTGGAAGCAGAGCAACTACCAACCGCCATAAGCTACTTTGAGCAAGCTCGAGCTTTGAACCCTGATGTAACTGAGATTTATATTTTGTTAGCAAGTAGTTATGAGCAAACAGGTCAGTTTCAGCAGGCCGTAACGGCAGCTCAAGAAGCTTTGCAACGTCTTGATGAAGATGCTGCTGAGCGTTCGGAACTGCTTGCTTTGCAGGGTCGTGCGAGCTTTAGTTTAGGTGATTATGTAACAGCAACTGCTTTGTTTGACGAAGTTTTAGAAGCGAACCCTAACGATGCAAATACCTTCTTATGGGCTGGCTTTGCTGCTTTAAGTACTGAGTCTTATGAAGATGCTGTGAGCTTCCTTGAAAGAGCTGTGCAGCTTGATAATGAGAGTGTTGAAGCGAAGGCTAACTTAGGTGTAGCTTACTTTAAAACAGAGCGTTTTCAAGATGCTGCTTTTGTTTATCAACTGATTCTTGAAGAGAATGAAAATGATGCTGAAGCACTTTTCAACTTGGGCTTATCTATGTATGCGCAAGAGCAATATAACGAAGCGCGTGATATCTGGAGTCAATCTTCAGCCCTAGGGTATAGCCCTGCTGAACAAGCTTTGCAGC
>CAZWJZ010000101.1:0-13472 GCA_964634665.1 uncultured bacterium
AGGAGGGAAACCCTAAACCAAGGTTATTTCGTTTGCCGGAAGACGAAGCCATTATTAACCGTATGGGCTTTAATAATGAGGGTGCTGACGCGGTAGCACAAAGACTCGAGCGTCTTTTTAATGGCATTAAACCCCTAGTCCCTTTAGGCGTTAACGTGGGTAAGTCTAAAATTACGCCTTTAGAAGATGCTGCATCTGACTATCTTTATTCACTAGAAGCACTTTGGGAGTATGGTGATTATTTTGTGATTAATGTAAGTTCACCTAATACGCCTGGTCTGAGAAAATTGCAAGATCGAGAGAGTTTAGAGGGTCTCTTAGATGCGCTTACTAGCTTTAAAAGAAAGCAAAAAACTACAAAACCCCTTTTGCTCAAAATTGCACCTGACTTAAGCTTTGAGCAAATAGATGAAATTTTGAAGCTCATTGAATCTTATGAACTCAACGGCGTTATTGCAACCAATACAACTATTGATAGGCCGGGTTTAGACAGTCAGTTAGATGAAGCAGGTGGCTTATCTGGCAGACCTTTAAAAACTAAATCACTAGACATTCTCAAGCATATTCGGGCTCAAAACCCAGATTTAGCGATTATTTCTGTTGGGGGCATTGCCACTGTAGAAGATGCAAAAGCTCGCCTAGCAGCCGGAGCAAATTTACTCCAGCTGTATTCGAGCCTTGTTTATGAGGGTCCTTTTTTGCTAAAACGCCTTAATAAAGCCTTGACTTAAGCGTTTTGTGTGTAGGCTATCAAGCGTCTTTCTGTTGCATTAAGCCAGTTTTGTGGTGCTTCTGCGTCCATGTACAAGCGGTAGGCAACTTGTATGGCTGTTTTTAAATCGCCTTCTTGATCAAGAAATTCAGTAATCTCTTTTGAGAGCTTGTCTGTTGTTTCTTCTTGCATGTTTGGGTATTTGTGCATTTCAAATGCGTCTATAAGCGTGTTGACGATTGCTGTCATAAGGCACAGCTTAAAATAGCAAGTTTTTTAAATCTGTGAGATTTGCACTTCTTTTCACAAATGTTAAGTTTTTCCTAACGAGGCGAAACGTTTTGTCATTAAGCCTATCCAAGTTTTAAAAACAACGGCTTTATAACAAGGGCATTCGAAAACTAAGCACAGCAATGGTTTCAACAATCCAACCTTCACATTCTCCACTATCTCGAATAAGTAAGCGGCAATGACTTGCTTCTCAAATTAAGCTTCGGCTTCAAACCATGCTTATACTAAATTTAATCCTGTCATAAAACTGATGAGCTCTGAGCCTATATCCTAGCTTGGAACTATCACGTTTTACGACATTAGTTATTCAGCTTAGTATCAAAAACTCGAGTTCTTTTACCTGACTCAAGACTCAAGAAGCGTTATCGTAGGCATCTCTTCCATTATGAAAATAGTGTCTTTTCAACTCATTTATCTCAGCACAATGTCACTAAATTACTCTATACTGCAAAGCAAGATAAACCTCTTCAGATTTTGTTAAGTTTTTAACATTGATATTTTCTAAGCAACGCGCACTGCATCTTCTTACTAAAACTTGTACCTTAGTATCATAAGCACGAAGCGCCCCCTAAGCGCAGATAAGGATACGACCACTATGAAAGAACGCATCTTTCTATCCTCACCCCACATGGGAACTAACGAACAAAGCTACGTCACTAATGCTTTTGATACCAACTGGATTGCGCCTCTCGGCCCTCATGTTGATGGCTTTGAGCAAGATATTGCAAGTTACACAGGTGCTCACTACGCAGCAGCCTTAAGTTCAGGCACAGCAGCCATCCACTTAGGCCTAATCATGTTGGGTGTAAAAGCAGATGACGAAGTATTATGCTCGAGTTTTACCTTTTCAGCCAGCGCTAACCCAATAGCTTATCAAGGTGCAACGCCTATCTTTGTTGATTGCGAAGCAAGTACTTGGAATATGTCACCCGAAGCACTTGAAGAAGCTATTAAAGATCGTATTGCTAAAGGCAAAAAACCTAAGGCTGTTATTGTTGTTCATCTTTACGGCATGCCTAGCAAAATGACTGAAATCATGGCGATTTGTAATGCTTATGATATTCCTGTTCTTGAAGACGCTGCTGAGGCATTAGGTGCATTTTACCAAGGTCAGCATATGGGTACCTTTGGTAAACTAGGTATTTTATCTTTTAATGGCAATAAGATTATTACTACGGGTGGGGGTGGCGCACTTATAAGTAATGATGGAAATATGGTTAAGCAAGCTCGCTTCTTAGCCACACAAGCTCGGGATGATGCACCTCATTATCAGCACTCACATGTTGGTTATAACTACCGCTTAAGTAACATTGCTGCTGGTATAGGTCGTGGCCAAATGGAAGTGCTAGAAGATCGTGTAGCAGCCCGACGTGCAAATTACGCTCGATATGAACGATTTTTTAAAGATATAAAAGGTGTAACCGTAGGACCAGCAGAACCAAGTGGCATGAAAAGCAATCGCTGGCTCTCAACAGTAGTTATTGATGAAACCAAAACAAATGGTATTAGCAGAGAAACCGTAAGACTTGCTTTGCTTGAAGAAAACATTGAGTCTCGCCCACTCTGGAAACCCATGCATCAACAACCCATATTTAAAGATAGCCCTTACTATGGTGACGGGCTAAGCGAACGTCTTTTTAACCAAGGCCTTTGCTTACCCAGCGGCAGTAATCTAAGCGAAGAAGAATGGCAACGCATAGAGTCAGCCTTAAATCATATTTTTGAATCTCAGACTGCCGCTGTACATTAAAAAACAGGTCTTGCAGCCGCTTAGAAAGTAACGAATTCTAAGTGGCTTTTTTTATTCTGCAAAACCCTCAAAGTAAAAGCGCTACATTTGAGGTAAAAAAAGAGCCCAGCAGAGTTTAACTTTCATTCACTGAGCACCCTCTTCAAAATGTTCAGGCAACCCTGACTTCCAAGTCATGTTAAGAACAGGCTCGAGTATGTCTTGCACAGCCTTTAAAAGCTCCTCATTAATCTTCGTGGTGATTGCCTCTAAACTCGAGTTTAGTTCTTGTACTGTACGATTTCCTAGTAAGGTCACATCTAAATTTTGGTTTTGGTAGGCAAATTGTATGGCTAAATTGGCTAAATTTTCACCTCGGGCTTCGCAAAAGAGTGCAGCTTGTCGACCTGCTTCTTGCACAGCTTTTGGGGCTGGATGCCATGCTTGAGGGCCTTTCTGAGTCAAAATGCCCATATGCACAACAGAGGCATTTATTAACCCCATTTTTTTTGCTTTAACTGTTGGAACTAGCAGATCATCTAAACGCTGATTTAGCAAATTATAGTGACAATAAGAAAGTGTAAGGTCTAAGTCAACCGTTTCAATGATACCTTTGAGTAACGGTAACGGGTAGCCTGTTACCCCAATAAACCTTACCTTGCCTTCTTCTTTTAATTTAAAAAGAGCAGGAATAGCTTCATTGATAAGTTGTTCTTTTGTTGTAAACTCAATATCGTGCAACTGATAAATATCTAGATAATCAGTTTGCAATCTCTTTAAACTCGCTTCGCACATTTGCATGATGCTGTCATAAGAGAAATCAAACTTCGAAGCTTCGGTATTACCAAACCTCCCCCCTTTTGTTGCAATAATCACATCATCACGTTTGCCTTTTAAGGCTTGACCTAGTCTTTTTTCAGATAAGGTATCCCCATAAAAGGGTGAGGTATCAAAAAGACTTATACCCGCGTCAATCGCTGCATGTACCAGATTTGTAGCATCGTCATCTGTAACATTACCAAAGACATCGCCTAAGGGTGAGCAACCAAAGCCTAATTTAGATACTTGAAGTCCTGTTTTGCCTAATTGTCTATAGTGCATCTCAGCCCTTTTCTAAAACATATCAGCTTACGCTGTTAAGTAAGGAAAGCTGGTTTCTAATCAAGCCCATAAAAATCAATTGCATTACTATAAAATACTTTTTGCTTGTCCGCTTCTGACAAATCAGCAAGAAGCCACTCAGCCGTTTCGACCCACTCGAGCCAGTTGCTTGCTAACTCAGATACAGGCCAATCACCACCGTACATGATTCTATCTACCCCAAAGCTAGCTAGTACATGGTCTGCATAAGGTTTTAGGTCTTCTTTTTTCCAGTTCTTATGATCTGCTTCTGTAACCATGCCTGACAGTTTGCATTTCACATTAGAAAAGCTAGCTAAGCTTGTTAATTCTGTTGCCCAAGGTTGCATGAGTCCATTTTTAATATCAGGCTTCCCAATATGGTCAAGCACAAAAGAAACATTCGGGCACTGCTCAAGTAGCGTGATTATGTCTTGCATTTGAGGATGATAAATACAAAGGTCAAACCTAAAGTCATAGTCACTGAGTAACTGCACGCCTTCGATAAAGGCTTCTTGTTTTGCAAAGCCCAAGGCTTCACCTTGAATTAAGCGACGCACAGCCTTAACAAGAGGATAGCGCTGCAATGCATCTAAATACTCTTTTGCTCCTTCACCAAGCTCGAGGGGTGCAACTGCAACTATACCTTTGATTCGCGTATCAGTTTTAGCTAGTTCAGATACCCATGCTGTCTCAGCTAAGCCTTGCTCAGCAGGCAAGCCAGCTTGCACAAAAACGATTTTTTCTAAATCTTTATCTATAGATGCCTCTGATAGCTGCTCAGGTAGATAAGGCTTATTAAGTGCGGGTAAGCCAGACAACCATTCGTAATCTAGTTTGTTTGTATCCCAAAAGTGAATGTGACTATCTACTATTTTTCGCTGCATCATCCTCCTTAGTCTTTATAAAAAAATAGCTTGCTCGTCCAATGCTGCTTCTCGTGAATCCATGTTCATTCAGTTTGTACCCATTGTGTAAAAGTCAGGAAAAAACACTATCGCACTCAACAAACACCCTCACAAGAACCTATAACAAAATCCTTTGACCTGTTAAAGCAGATTTTTTAGCTGCTTCAAGCACCTCAACCACAATAAGGTTATTTTCCAGTGACCATAAACCCGTTGGCTTAAAGCCCTCCTTAACAATCGCAGTAAGACAACGAAACGGATCTGCTTCAGGTGAATGAAGAGGCTCGAGTGTTTCTGCAGTTTCTTTTTGGCTTACTAGGTGGCTTGTTAAGCTTGTAGCGTTAATGGTTTTTAATTGCCCTTTTGTACCGTAAAGTTCCATGTCTTTGCGGTCAATGGGCCAGTTCCATGAGCCTTGAATGATAGCTTGAGCCTTAGGGTAAGTCAAAATAATGGTAGCTTCATCATCAACCTTGGCGTAATCCGGGTCGGTTTTTAGTTGCTGTGTCACTGCTGTCACGCTCAGGGGTTTTTGATTATCCATAAACCATGTCATTAGGTTAACGCCGTAACAAGCAAAATCCATTAGCGCACCAGCACCATTCAACTCTGAGTCAAGCAGCCAATTAAGGAATTCTGCTGAGCATCCTCTTTCTTTAGGGCCCGCATGGCCATCATGAACAACAAGCTTTAGTAAATCGCCAAGCTGACCTTTTTTGAGAACACTATAAGCATGATGGGTTGTTGCGTACCAAGATGTCTCAAAATTAGTAATTAAGTGAATACTGTGTTGCTTAGCCAAGCTTGCCATTTCAGTTGCATGCTCTACACTTATTGCCAATGGTTTCTCAACCATCACATGAATGCCTCGTGGTGCACAAAGCTTCACAGCTGCTAAGTGATCAAACGTATTTGTAAACACTGCTACAGCATCTGGCTTAACAGACTCGAGCATCTCGCTAGCATCTGTAAAAAAGAGTTCTCGTGAAATTCCATCTTTTTTGATGTAGGCTTCAATGAGTTCTTGATTGCTGTCGGCAATACCCACAAGATCAAATTCTGTGTACTTAGCTAAGTTGCGCGTTATCCAGTTCACGTGACCATGAACCAGACCAATAATGGCAAGTCGAGGTTTTGTTTGCATGGTGATAGTCTAACTCATTAAGCGAAGTTAGCAGCAACAGTACATTATTTCATTCAGAATAAAAAACGAATCTTGCAAGAGGAGTCAGCAAAAAAACAATTGCTAGCTATTCAAAAAACCCTAAAAGTCTTCAAATTATTAAAAACACTCGAGTACTTTTAAGTCGATATTTTCACATATCATCGAGGAAACTTAGAGAAATTTTACTTAAAGCGAGGGGTAGCTTGTGTTACACTCCGTGCTAACGAAGGAGGGTACCTATGGCCTCATTACGCGACCAATTCTCGCGTCTATTTAATCCTCGTATTGAAGCAGCAGGATTAGAAATTGGCACAAATGCCCTGAAGGTGGTTGAACTAAAAAGCGGTAAACCACCTTCCTTAAGTGCGCTAGCCATGCGCCCTATGCCACCAGGACTTATTCAAGAAGATCAGATTCTTGACATGCCGGGGTTAGCTGGGGAGATTAGAGCACTTTTTGAAGAGGCAGGTATTAGCAAAAAGCATGTTGTTGCTTCGGTTGGCAACAGGCAAGCTATTACCAGAAATATTCAGGTTCCTAAAATGACCATGCAGGAGCTTGATGAAGCCATCAAATGGGAAGCAGAGCGTTACATCCCCTTCCCTATTGATGAAGTTGTGCTTGACTATTATGTATTAGATCACCCAGAAGATGTCGAAGATGGCGGTCAGCTCGAAGTTGTTATTGCTGCAGCTAGATTAGATATGGTTAATCAGCAACTTGAACTTCTTAAACAAGCAGGACTCGAGCCTGTCGTTATGGATATCAAGCCTTTTTGCTTGCTTCGTTCCTTGAGAGGTTCTTTGTTAGGTGAACACTTAAACAAAACAACGCTTACAGGCACAAGTTTTACTGAAGCGGGTGAAATTGGGGTTGTTCTTGAAATTGCCGCTTCAAATACTACTATTACACTGGTTCGGGGCGACAGGGTTCTTATGAACCGTAACATTGGTGTTTCTGGTGATGATTTTACCGCTGCGATTCAGCGCGCCTTTGGTCTTGATTTTGATTCTGCTGAAGAAGTAAAACTTGATTACGGTACGGCTACCATTCCTACTGAAGATGAAGAAGAGCTACTTAATTTTGATGTTAAGCGGGAGCAGTTTAGTCCTAGTAGAGTCTATGAAGCACTAAGACCCGTATTGGTTGATTTAACCACTGAAATTCGTCGCAGCCTTGAATTCTTTCGTGTTCAAGCAGGAGATGCTAATATTAGTCGTGTGTTTGTGGCTGGTGGCGGCGCAAAACTACGAGGTTTACCCGAAGCTATTGGTGACGCTTTAGGTTTTAAGGTTGAATTAGGTGATCCTTGGTTAACAGTTATTGTCGACCCAAACCGCTTTGATACTCAATATCTAGCTAAGGCTGGTCCTGAGTTTGCGGTTCCACTGGGCTTAGCACTACGCGGAGTTAACCTTGATTAATATTAACCTATTACCAAAGCATTTAAGGCGGGTCAAAGAACCCGCTTATTGGCGTTTAATAGCTGTTTTGTTTCCGCTTCTTGTCTTTGGCGTTATTGGTGTTTTGCAATTTTCTGTCAGTCAAACTGAGCGCAACAAGCAAAATGAAGTTGAGCAGTTGCAAGTTCAGCGAGATCAACTGCAAGAGTTTGTACTTAAGCAACGAGAACTCCAAGCAGAACTTGCTAATCTAACGGTTTTCGAATCGCTGCGCTCACAAGTCAAAGATAACCAAATCTTATGGACACAACAAATTTCTAGTATGTTAGAAACCCTACCTGCAGCAACAAGCTCAGGTCGTCCTAGTGTAAGTTTTAGTAGCATTAGCATGCAAAGTAGTCCACCAAGCTCATCACCCGAGCGATTTGAAGGTGCAACCACAAACGCTGAAATTAGTCTTAATGGTGAAGTTGTAGACGCCGCTATACTCAGTGAATTTATAAGAACCCTTGAAAACTCGAGTTTGTTTGGTGTTGATTTTCAGAGTGCTTCGCTTAGTGAAGAGACAGGGCATTATTCGTTTAATATGACCTTGGGTGCCATTGCTAGTAATGGGGATGAATAATGTTAGCTAGTCTTAAGTCTCTCAAAATGCCAAAACTTCGTCAGCGTGACATCACACTTGTGCTGATTGTTTTGAACTTGTTAATTGCGGTTGCGTGGTACTTTTATATGTTTACGCCGACTCAAGACCGCATTTCAGAGTTAGATAACCGTATTGAAAGCTTAGCCGCTGAAGTTAGGCAAGGTGAAATCGCCAAGGCCAACTTGCCTCAATTAGAAGAAAGTCTTGCTCAGGCAAAACAAGCTCGCGATGACTTTTTAGCTGAGCTTCCGCTTGAAAGTGAAGTCGCAGCTTTACTAGATTCTTTACGTGAAGAGGCAAGTACAAATAATATTACTCTTTCTAGCATTAACCAAACAGGAAGTCGCGCTCAAGCTATTCCTGATGTGCGTAGCTTAGGGTTTTCTTTAGCAAGTACAGGGAGTTTTTCTTCTACACTAGGGTTTTTAGGTAGCTTAGAGGCGTTAAAGCGCTTTACCAAAGTTCAAGCTGTTAACTTTTCTGTTAATAACGATGGCGCTAGCGACAATCCTGATTTATCAACCACTTATGATCTTAATGTCTTTGTTTATACAGGTGTTACAGGGATAAACGAATGAGTATTTTTTCGCGCATTTCAAAAGAAGCAAAGATACTTATTGGCCTAACATGCTTGGCGGGTGCTAGTCTTATCTGGTTTAACTTTTTTAATCAGCAACGACAAGGCCCCCCTATTATCTCTATAGGATCAACCAGTAGCCCCTTAAATTCAACAAGAGTTATTAATCCAAATGCCAACGTTCAATTACCTACAGCAACGGTAGCAGCGACAGCTTCTGTTGCTGAAGAAAATACAAGCGCTGCAGAATCTTCTGGGCAAGCAACCGCTGAAATCGAATTAACACCCGTAAGTGGTAATGAAGGCAGTATTTCCTCACTAGATGACGAAGCAGGAACAGCCCTCGCTTCAGAAGTAGCAGTTACAGAAGGTGCAGCAGTAACAGCTATACCTGATATACCTGTGGTAGCACTCGATCCAGCTATTACAGCTGTTGCTGTCAGTGCTCCAGTTATTCAGGCTGCCACTGAGATTGAAATTGCTGAGTTACCCTTTTTAATTGTCAGCCCTCCGCTATTGGTCGACCCTAGTTTGACGACAGATGGAATCCAAAACACAGCTACCACTTTGCAAACAAATGCCCAACGTGCAAGTGTTAATCCTTTTGCACCACTCATTTTGACTGAAGTTGTTGCACCTAGCACCCCTGCAAATTCAGGCTTAGTTGAAGTTGCTATACCAGACAGACCTCAACCCATAGAAGTCACAGCTCCTGATACGATCGTCGAAAGCCCACCTCCTGTTTTAACAATCTCGCCTAGCACTCGAGCTTTAACTGCACCCATTCTTTCTGCTACTAATACTCTTAGACCTTTACCTAGTGGTAGTTTACCGACCGCACCTAGTCTTTTAAGGCAAACACTGGTAACACCTTTAGCAAATACTGATTCACCTTTAAATGGGGATGCTGACTTGTCTTCTGAAGTCTCTAGTATTACTAGACCTTCCCTAGAGACTGCTCCTGCATTAGCTGCTCCAACGGTTTCTAGAAGCACCTTGCAAAATGCTGCCGCTGCAGACATAGATACCATGACGACATCCGAACTACCTACCCTGTTGACGGCACCTTTAGCATCGCTAGCTGCAGAAGACGAAAGCGCAGCTAATCGTCCTGATACTAGTAGTACGGTGGTAGGTAGCTCTGCTTTAAGTCGTTACTTACGAGATAACAATGTACGCTTTACTGGCTCTGCAACTGGCCCTGTTAGTGTGGGTGTCTTCAGAAGTACCTTGAGTGATAGACCCATTGTTATTCCCCTTGGTGATACCCTACCCGATACCAATTTTGTTTTAGCAAGTCTTAAAGGCCAAGAAGCAGCCTTTAAAGATGAAGAAGAAATCAAGTCTCTTGCACTAGATTTATGGCGGTGAACATGAAAAAATACCTACTCCCAACTCTACTCATATTCAGTTTTTGGCTAAGCGCGTTTGTAACTGCGCAAAGCCAACTCCCAGATGACCCACGCTTTGACACAGCAATAACACTTGTCACCCAAAGCGAAGGCGAACTTTTACAAGCCATGCTCGAGTCTTTGGCTTTGAGTGTTGGTCTAACACCGATTGCCGATGCTGTACCTGAGCAAATTATTAATTTGCGTATCGCTGAGCCCAAACCTTTTAGGCAAATTTGGGAAATCTTAATGCAGCGCTATAACCTTGATTTTGCTCTTTTAGAAAATGATGTCTTGGTGATTGGCACAAGCCTCTCTGTTGCAGATTTCAAACCTACACCAGAAGTTACTAACTCTGAGTCAGAGCCTCTTGTTCAAGAGTTTTACAAAATAGAGGACAGTGTAGATGTTAATCAAGTGGCAGACTTAGTTAAGCGCATTATTCCTAGCCTAACCATTGAAGCTCTACCTGGCTTGCAAAGTGTTCTTATTAGGGGCACCCAAGCTCAACAAGATCAAGCTGTCACCATTATTAGTCAATATGCGCCTGCTGTTCCTGAACAACAAGTCGTTATTGAGCGTGAATTAAGAGTTTATGCTTTAGGCAATGCTAATGCAACTGAATTAGCAACTGTTTTACAAGATTCAGGTGTCTTAGCAGCAGCTCCAGCTGCTGATGGTGAAGCCGCAGAAGCCTCTAATCTTTTTACCATTGTTGCAGATTCAGGGTCTAACAGTCTTATTGTTAATGCTCCTATAGAATTTCATGGTCGTATTGCGGAACTTGTAGAGCAACTCGACATTCCTAGACAACAAGTCAATGTTCAACTAAGAATTCAAGAAATCACCTCAGAAGAAGCTGCGAATTTAGGTCTAAACATAAGTACAGGCCTTGGCAACTTTGCCGTCAACTTCTTAGAAGGCGGTCTATCCTTCATCTTTGATGCTCAAAAAGCCATTTCAGGCTTAAACATAGGCGCTGTACTAGACACACTCGAGCGTCAAGGCTTATCAAGAAGAGTAGATGATACTAACCTTACTGTCTTAAATAATGAAACTGCAAACCTAAAATCAGGTGGGCGTATAGAAATTCAGTTCCCAGCACCTGACGGTTCTTTGAGTTTTAGAACACTCGAGTTCGGTATTCTAGTGAGCATGACGCCTCGCATTACAAATGATGGTCGCGTTATTGTGACGGTTGATGCAGAAGTATCTGACTTGCTTACGCCTTTTGCTGAAGGTGAAGTTCCTAACCGTATTGATTTTTCTGAACGTAAAACCAGTTCAACGGTAACTTTGGCTCCTGGTCAAACAGTTGTTCTTGGTGGCTTATTCCAAAATAGTTTCCAGCAAACGGTAACCGGTGTTCCTTTCTTAAGTGATATTCCTATTCTTGGTAACTTGTTTAGTCAAACTGATGTTCAAGATAGAAATACTGAACTTCTACTTATATTGACTGCTGATATCCTCGAGTAAATCTCTTTATTAAATATTTAGGCTCTTAGTCACCATGACTAAGAGCCTTTTTAGTGGGCTTCAAGGAATTCATGCTAATCTATAATCATGATTCGAATACACTCTTTTCCTTTGCCGTTTAAACCACCTAAACATCCTTTACTGATTCGTAGTACCTTGGATTTAAAAACAAGCTAATTTGTTAGCGACAACTTATGAATCAGGTTATTACTCCTCAGCAAAATGGAGTTAGCTGGGTTGCGCTTTGCGGTTTCATGGGGACAGGCAAAAGTCGCATTGGTTGGGAATTATCTCGGCGTCTCAGTCTAACTTTCATTGATACAGACAGAGTTATTGAACGTGTAAGCTGCATGCGTATCAGTGACATATTTGAAACCTATGGCGAAAACGTTTTTAGGGATTACGAAACAGAAGTTATAAGGCGCTGCTTAAAACTCGAGCATTGCGTTATTTCTACTGGTGGTGGCACGGTAACTCGTCCCCTCAATCGTGAAATGCTAAAAGGACGCGGTCCTGTTATTACCTTATGGGCAAGTCCTGAAACGATTTATAAACGAACGAGACGACACAAACGCCCTCTACTCGATGTCGCCAACCCAATTGAACGTATTCATGATTTACTAGAAGCACGCCGTGACGCTTATACAGATGTCGCAACTATCAACGTTTCTACAGATGGTCGTCAATCTGCTGATGTTGTTGAAGAAATTGTTGAGGAATTATGGTCTTGGAAACAAAAACAAAACTTACCGTTAAAGTAAATCCGCCTTATCCTATTTACATTGGTGACGGTCTGTTAGAGCACTTTGCTGAACAAGTCAAAGAGCACAGGATTGCCATTGTCACAGATAATAATGTAGCTGCTTTGTATGCTCCAAAACTTATCGAAAGCTTAAAAAGACAAGCTAAAGAAGGACAGCTTTACGAAGTTCCAGCTGGTGAAGAAAGTAAATCCGCTACCACCTTTAGTTACTTGTTAGAACAGTTAGCTGAGGATGGCTTTGATCGAAAAAGCGCAATCATAGCGCTTGGTGGCGGAGTAGTTGGAGATCTTGCTGGCTTTAGCGCCGCTAGTTTCATGCGGGGCATAAAGTTTTATCAAATTCCAACAAGTTTACTCGCTATGGTTGACGCAAGTGTAGGCGGCAAAACAGGTATAAATCTACCGCAAGGCAAAAACTTGGTGGGTGCTTTTTGGCAACCCCAAGCAGTACTAATAGATGTATCTCTTTTAGCAAGCCTGCCTGATAAAGAATTTAAACAAGGAGCAGTTGAACTCTACAAACATGGCTTGCTGCGAGACAGTAGCATATTAACTGATGTACCCTCTGAACAGTTTCATAAAAATGCTGATCCACAGTTTCTCAGTGACCTCATAGCCCGCTCAGTCAAGGTCAAAGCTGACATTGTTGCGCAAGACGAAAAAGAAGCAGGCGAAAGAGCCTACCTAAACCTAGGACACACCCTCGCCCATGCATTAGAAGCAGCCAGCGACCATAAGCTTGGACATGGCGACGCAGTAGCATACGGTCTGCTCTTTAACGCCTATTTAGCTAAAAGCTTAGGCTACCAAGACCTCAGCCAAGACATAAAAGCTTTCTTCAGCTGGGTCAAGCCAGCACCCCTACCCTGCAACAGCTATGAAGAACTCGAGCCTTACCTTAAGCGTGATAAAAAAAATACCAATGGCAAAATTAGCTTTGTCGTCTTAGAAGAGCTAAACAAGCCTACTATCTTAACTGACATTGCTCCTAAGCACCTAAAAAATGCATGGCAGCAACTACTGGAGTCACAGTGATTCTAATATTAAATGGCCCAAACCTAAACTTACTGGGAACACGCGAACCCCACATTTATGGCAGCACAACCCTAGCTGACCTAGAAGAAACATGTATTGCTTGGGGAAAAGAGCTAGATACCCAAGTAATCTGTAAGCAAAGTAACCATGAAGGCTACCTGATTGACTGGATTCATGAAGCTCGCACTAACAAAACAAAGGGCATTATCATTAACCCAGGCGGCTTTACACACACCTCAGTAGCGCTTAGAGACGCA
>CAZWJZ010000102.1:0-13464 GCA_964634665.1 uncultured bacterium
TACAACCACCAAGATAACTACACTCGAGCTTCTCTAGTTCATCTAGTACCTTGGTTAAAAAAGCTAGGGCTTTTTTTGGTTCGTGTGGCATATGAGCATCTTTGGGTAAAACCAGTGAGCAAGTTGAGCTTATGCCTGCGTCTTTTAGGGCTTTTTTATGACTAGCTGCGTCAAATGATTCTGGTTTTAGTAGTGGTATTTCTATAAAGTCAAAACCTGTTTTGCCTGCTTCTGCAATGGCATGATTTCCTGTTTCTGTCGTCCAGTCACCAATCCAGACAAATGCGTGTGCTCCGTATCTCAACATAGAAAGAGTCCTTTCAAATTTTTTGGCAGCTCACACAAAAGTTGCTAGGCTATTACTTATTTTGACAGTTTGGAGCTCTGAAAATAAGGTTACTCGCAATCTTTTTGTTGCTTGCCATTTCAAAGCATATCAAGTTCCTTTAAGGTTCTTAGAAACCTATGCTTTTACTGACTTTCAGATAGCAATTATTACTTTTGTTACTTGTCGCGGGTTACTGAGAAACCACTCATAAATTGTTTTTGTAAAAAAATAAAAACCAGAACAGGTGGAATCGTAGCTATAACTGCGCCCATCATCATAGGGCCATAGGTTGTGGCACCCTCAAAATTTTGTAAAGAACTAAGCCCTACCTGAACCACTTGAATCTGTTTATCTTTAACAATGAGTAAAGGCCAAAGGTACTGATTCCACATATAAACAAATTGAATAACAGCAAGCGCTCCAACTACATTCCAGCTAAGCGGCACCAAAACTTGAAAAAGGAACTGCAAAGGATTAGCGCCTTCGAGCTGAGCAGCTTCAGCAAGTTCAGCAGGTAGATTAGCAAAATGCTGACGAAACAAAAAAGCACCCGTGGCACTTGCTAAGAAAGGCACAGAAATAGCTAAAAAGGTATCTCCCCAACCCATATTAGATACTAAGCGGAAAAGAGCAATGATAAGCATTTCAGTGGGCATCATGAGGGTTAGTAATATGAATCCGAAAACAAGCCATTTTCCAGGAAAGCGAAAATAAACAAAGGCTAGGCCCGCTAACAAAGAAAGAATCGTTTTGCCAATGGTCACAACAACGGCAAGTATCGTACTGTTCCACATAAACCGTAGAAGCCTACGTTCGACAATAACTGCGTGAAGATTCTCTCTAAAGCGAGAACCAAAACTCATCTGAAAAGAAAGCGTTTCGGCATTAGACTGGGTAGCCACAATAATGGCGTAAATAAGGGGAAAGCCAATAATGAGTACTATAATGCTTAAGAGCAAATGAACGTACCAGCGTTCAGGTAGCCAACTTGGAGCTTTTCTAGGTCCTGACAGTGATGCCTTGGTTTTCATACCTTTAGTTTCCATAAGTAACTCGACGACCACTCGTTCTAAACTGAAGAATAGTAACCAAAACAACCAGCAAGAATAAGACCAAAGATTGAGCTGCTGCACGCCCCAAATCTTTACTACGAATACCTAAAAGATAAATTTCATAAATACTTACAGAAGTTGCGCCCGCTGGGCCACCTCGTGTCAAATAATCAATGGTACCAAAAATACTGAAAAAGGCGTATGTGATGTTAGTGACAATTAAGAAAAAGGTGATTGGTGAAAGCGCTGGAACAATAATATTACGAAAGCGATGCCACACATTAGCACCGTCAATAGCTGCAGCCTCAAGAAGGTTTTTAGGGACCGTCTGCAAACCTGCAATATAGAAAAGAATGTTATAACCTAAAGTCTTCCAAATACTGGTAATAATAATCGCAAAACGAGCTAACCAAGGATCACGAATCCACTCGAGTCCTTGACCTCCAAGTAGTTTTATAAAATGATTAATAATGCCTGCTACAGGGTCAAACATAACAAAGAAAATAATGCCCGCGATAGCTGGAGAAATAGCGTAAGGCCAAATAAGTAAGGTGCGATATATGTTAGCGCCACGTATGGGTTGAAACGCCAGTAAGGCAATGGCGAGCCCTAAAATAAGACCCACAATAACAATGCTTGTGGCAATAAAGAAGGTATTAAAAAGCACGCCAGCATAATCTTGACTAAACAGTGCTGTAAAGTTACTGACACATTGAAAACGTGTCCGCGGGGCACCTAACCTAGCTAGCAGGGTTGAGAGTCGAAACGTTTCAAGCAACGGATAGTACAAAAAGATGGCTAAAATGAGTAGGGTGGGCGCCAGCAAAAGAAGAGGGGTTAAAAATGTGCTTTTAAAAGTACCTGCTGAGTTTTGCTCTGCAACAAGTCGCGCTCGAGTCTGTTGATCAAACATAAGGTAGAGCAGCCACTGACTAATAGCAAGCGCAAGCCAAGCACCTACAGCAAATAAGATAAGACCAAAGATGACATCTAGTCTTTCGCGACCTTGTTCATAGGTACAAAAGTTTAGGGGTGCCATAAGTAAGAAAGGGCCTATGCCACCTACCGCAGCACCTGATAGAGCACCAAGTGCTATGGAACGTGAGATACGACGAAAGCTTACTGCCATGTAGACAGCACCAAACAAGACAGTGACAAAAAATGAAGCAATAAGTAAACTTAAAACCATAATCCCTTACACCCAATAATGAGAAGCGCGTGTTTTGCCTGTTAAGTTACTGCATAGAAGGTTTGCAAAATACTGAATGGGTCTATCCGTACGCTTCGCTCGGTACTTCGTGACAATCGCTCTGCTCGGGTGAATTTGCAAAATACACATTCAACCATGGAGATACTTAGAGAGAAACCTTAAAGCGAACCTAAGCCTTACTCTATAGTTAACTATGCTGTGAGCTAGCAATTAACACCTCACAGCATAGTTAAGTAGCTTATAGAGCTTTGCTCTTAGTTAGGAGCAAATAAGATGTTGTACTCTTCAAGGACAGTATTCGCTTGTGCGTTTACCTCATTAAGCGTAGTAACAACATCAGCATCATTAAGAAGAATCTCTTCCATAGCACCCGTTAGGACATCGCGTATTTCTACAAAACCACCAAAAATGGCACCTGTTGTAGGTACAATATCCAATTGAACATTTGCAACCGCAGCATTCGGGTTTTCACTAAACCAACCCTCTGAGTTTAAAGCTTCAAAAGAGGTGTTGGTAATAGGAATATAACCTGTAATCTGATGCCATGCAGCAGCATTAGCAGGGTTATTTAACCAATTCATAAAGGCTAACGCACCATCTTCAACTTCAGCAGCTAAGCCGTTATTAAGCCACAATGTTGCACCACCAATAATGTTTCCGTTGTATCCGGTAGCTTCGTTATAAGGCATGCGGCTAACCACAGTCGTAAAGTTTTCAGCTGTATTAGCTGGAATGGCAGTAGCATCAGAACTACTAAAAATTAAGAAGGCAACCTGCTGTGATTCAAATGCATTTTGTGTGCCGCCCCAATCACGTTGAAGACCCGTGTAAACATAATAGTCATTGTCGGCTAAGTCTTTCCACCACTGCACATAATCAACGGCAGCTTGACTGTTAAAGAATACTTCTGTGGCACGTGCATCACGACCATTACCATTGTTGGCAAGATCTGCACCTTGTTGCGCTATGGTTTGTTCAAAAAACCAGCCGTGATTAGGCCAGGTAATGCAATTAGACGGAGCATCGTCCATAGCCATAATGGTAGCGCAAGCTGCCTCAATATCGCCCCATGTTTCAGGAATACTGTCAATACCTGCACGCTCGAGCAGCTCTTGATTAGAAAACATAACGGCTGTTGAGGTATTCCAAGGCATGGATGTAAAAGTATCATCAAGTGTGTAGTAGTCAGCAGCTGCACTAACAACATCATTAAGCACAACAGGAACACCAGCAATTTCTGTTCTTCCTGCAAGCGCCTCAGAAACAGATTTGAAGAGGGGGTCACCATTTACATTCACTGCGTCTCGCGCGTTTTGCGTAGCAGCTTCAAAGAAGTGAGTAATAGAAGGCTGATTGCCTTGCTCTGCTGCTAGCACAGTAGCATCAAAAGCATCGTTATAGCTTGCGTAGCCTGAGACTACAACATTGTATTGAGGAAACTCAGCATTAAATTCGGCTGCTCTTTCATTCGTCCAATCTAAACGGTAATCCGTGAAGGCTATCCAAACCTCAATTTCAGTCTGAGCTGTCGCCAAACCAAAAAAACACAAGAAACTAAGTAATACTAATAAACGCTTCATACGTTCCTCCTTACACACGGCCTAAACCGCTGTGATAATAATAAGTCCTACTGTTTGTCAGCAGGCTGTAAAGCACAAGGTCACAATGTTTAATGTGACCTATAGGTATAACATATTTTTTTAGACCATAACAAGCTTCATTAAGGCACAATTGTAAAAGTAAAAACAGGCAAAAACCAAGCCATAAGAAGAACCGTAAAGGCTGATGCAATCATACTAAGCGTAACAACTCGAGCTAAGACACTCGAGCCTATACTGAAGCTTAAAATTGATTTAAAAAGACTGTTAGCGCTTAAGGCTAAGGCAAAACTTTTTAGTAGCGTTTCAGCTGCTAAGCCTGCTGAGCTTTGCTGCGTCAGGGTTAGCACAATCGCATCGAGTTGCGTAAACCCTGATAAGAAACTAGCTATAAAGATGCCTTGTTCTCCTAAGAAGACTTGGGCTGCTTTTGTTATGAGTAGAACAAGGGCAAATAAAGCAGCAAAGCTTAGGGCGGGTCTTAATTCAAAAGGGTTATTTAATTTGGCACCTTCACCTGCAGCACGTTTGCTAAAACGATGAATAATCCAACCCAAAAACAGGTTAATAAGGCTGTAAGTCAAAAAGAGTGGTGCAACTTGAATAAGCAGGCTTGTGTTAATAACCCCAATGAGTACCAGTAGGCGAATCATAGAAATAGCGGTTGCAGATAAAATACCTGCTGCAAACGTTAGGCTTAACGCATGATTTGTTTTACTACGCTGACTAAAGGATAGGGTTACCGCTGTACTTGAAGCAATACCCCCAATAAAACCACTAACGCCAATACTTCTATCTGTACTCATAAGTTTGGATAGCACATAACCAATAAAAGAAATACCTGAAATAAGCACCACTAAAAGCCATATACTTCTGGGGTTCCAGACAGCCCAAGGGCCCATATTTTCGTTAGGCACAATAGGTAAAATAACAAGTGAAACTGCCGAAAATTGCACTAAGGCAAACAAGTCTGCTCTTGAAACTGCGCCAGAGAGCAGCCTAAGTTCATCTTTTAAAGACAGGATAGCTGTAACCATAACTGCGCCAGCTAAGGCAGGTACAAACTCACCTAAGCCTGCCAAAACACCTAAAGCAAACGCCACAAGAGCAGTAACTTCAGTCGTGCCACCTAGCTTAACACCAGCACTCGAGCGCCAGTAAGATAAGCACAGTAAACCACCAAAACTTAGTAAGGCTGCCCAGATAAGCCAGAAGCTTGTTAATTGAGAAAGCTGCCCCATAACCGCGCCAAACAAAGCAATAAGAGGAAAGGTTCTAATGCCTGCAAAAATAGAACCCGATACTTCACGTTTGCGTTCACGCTCGAGTCCTATTAAAAAGCCTAAGAGAACAGCTACTAAGAAGGAGAAGATGATTTCAGTTTGAGTCACTGGGTATTTAGTGTATAGCTTAGCTTGAAGCAAGTACAGGCTGAGTTTTGATATTTATTTTTCAGTTTCTCAGGTCACGCGCTTATATTTAGGAGATTAAACTTAAATTTTGCCCTTCGGCAAAGGCTTTCCGAATAGGCTGATAGTCATCATCTTGCACACAAGCAAAACTATCTACACCATATTTAGCTAACAAAACTTTGCCTTGAGGGTATTCAGGCATAGTAACTAAAGCATGAAGAATGTCTTGCTTTAATGCTTGGGGCATAGCGTCATGAACAAGCAAAGGAGGCATAGGGAAATCCGCTAATTTTAATAAGCTTCTGACACAGTCGAGCTTACTGGGTTTTTCTTTTTGGTAGTAATCGTAAAGCGTGCTATCTATAGTTGCAAAGTCCGCTTTTCCTTGTGCCACAAAGTCTATAGAGTTCGCGTGAGCGCCTGACTTAATGATTCTAAACCTAAGCTCAGTATCTTTTAAGCCATACCTGAGAATATGATTACCTGAAAAAGACCCTTCTTCATTGATAGCTAAACGTAAACCTTGTAAATCACTTAAGCTCGAGTGTTTGCTTTCCTTATTTACGATTAGGTAACTACTGTAGCTTGGGCCTTGCTGTCCTTTGAAGACAGGTGCTGCTATCGGGCTGATGCTTGCATTTTGCTTATCTTTTAGAAGCGTGTAAAGCAAACCGCAAAGCCAGCTTAGTTGAATCTCTCCGGCGCGTATTTGCTTGAGCCGATTTTCATACCTTAAGTTTAAATCAAAGTTTATTTCTATGTTTAGCTCTTTAGCTAAGTAACAGATTAAATCTTGACCTAAGGCTTCGATGTTTTCAGCCAAGGCATGACTAAAGTTCAAACTATTCATGGCAACAGCCGTTACGCTCAGCTTTAGCTTGAGGCATTGGCTGGTGACGACAACAACAAGATGAGTTTATGGCTATGTCCGTTCTGGCTTGTGCTAATTGCAATTGCAAACGCACCGAAGGCAATTCATGTGTTTTACCTAGACGCTCTAAGCACTCATGGTAAGCATGCAGCATCCAAACATTATTTGGGTGCCAAGAAGGCCGGCATAAGCTGTCATCAAGACCAAGGTCAGCACGACAGACCTGCTCAGCTTCTTCTAGCTGTCCTTGTTCTAGCAAAAGTGCTGCCAGTGCATGCCTAGGCGGATGCATCCAAGCCCAAGGCTCAGTGTAAGCCAAATTATCATTAAGCTGAACCGCTTCACGCAAAAACACAAACGCCTTCTCAAATGCCCCCCTGCGATACTCGAGTTCTCCTTTTAGCATTGCCCTGCCGACTTCAAGAACAGTTAAAGCCTTGTTATTAAACAGATGGCGTTCGGAACTGATTTGTTTGCTAGCTAGTTCAAAGTCTTCTTGGGCTTTTAAGGCCGCTACAAGCTGCCCTTTTGCTGCTAAAGCTAGCCCTTTTGCGTAGTAATGCATGCTGCTACTAAGCTTAAAAAGCTCTGGCTTGCTTGGGGCTGCTAATGCAATGATTTCATCCCATTTACCAAAGCGAACCAACAGATGTGTGTTCATAGCTAAATAATTTTCTAATGTGAGCGCTAAATAGGGCGTGTCTGCCTTTACTAAGACGTCTTCTGTAACTATATTTTTTATGCCTTCTGCAGCTTCTTGAGCAACTTGGAAATTACCCATAAGCATAGCGGCAAACATCATGAGATGAAAATCATGGCAGCAAGCAGTGGCATAAAAGCCATAAGGTCCTACTTTTTGAAGATACTTAGCATCAGCTAGGGTTGAACGCCTACCAGCCTTAACAGCGTCACTGTAATAACCACAAAGTACATCTATATGCGCAGGCATATGTAATAGGTGACCTGCGTCAGGACTTAGATCACGCAGCGCATCAGCTGCTTTTAAAGCTTTTTCTGGATAAGGTGACATTTCTAAAGCGTGAATATAAATGTGTAAGACACCTACATGTGACAAGTCAAGAGCTAAGCCTTTTTCTAATACTTCAATAATCTCTAAGGTATCTGCGCCTTCTTGCGGTACCCCTTTTTGTATATCCCATAAACGCCAAGGTGTTCTTAGCATCATAGCTTCAGCAAACAAAGCAATAATGTCCAAATCTTCAGGAAAACAGGTATGCGCCTTACGCATAGCATTAGCGTAATTATCATTACAAAGATAAAGCTCTTCTAAGGAATTCACTCGAGTGTAGCAATAGCGTTGGGCTAATGCGTAGATCAGGGCTTGTTCTGCTTTGCTGCATTCTGCACTGAGCATGACAGCTTTTTGGCTTAATGCATGGCATTCGCTTAGGGATACTTCGCGTTCTTGGTCAGCAAATAAATCCCATGTTTTGTTTATAAAGGGGCCTTTAACATAAGCTAAGCCCCAGTAAGCCATGGCACAGTTAGGATCTGCAGTTATGGCTTTTTGAAAGCACTGACTTGCTTCTTCATGGTTAAAACCGTAAGTCCAGATTAGACCCCTATCAAACCATGTCTGAACCTCTTGAGAAGCGCAGTTAATGCACCGAGAATAGCTTCCAAGATCAAAAGCATAATCCATTCATCAGCAACCATTCTTTGAAACTAGCATTTCCATGCTAACAGTTCTCCTGACTTTTCTTATGCACAATCATTAAAGATGATGGTCCTGAGTTCTTAGATCGTAAAATCAGAGGTAGTCAGTTTTCTTTATTACTCATGGAACAGCTAAAGGTAGTTAAGCACTGCTGCAGGTTAAGAACATACAACAAAGGCTTGTCTATCATCATTTTTTCATAAAAACCTTAAAAGTCAAGTCTTACTACTTGGAAGCCTGCAAGCTTTAGGCGGTACCAAATCTTAAGCCCAACTCTTTTAACCATTTACGATAAGCAATCGCTACACGATCTGACTTTAAGTGCAATTCCTCTTGTAAATCTAAAGGCAAAAGCTCAGGACGTTGCCCCTCAACCACTTCACGATCTTCTTCAAAAATAGCACGAATACGAGGCTCGTAATCTTTCAGCAAAGTAGCTGAATCTTTAAGCGCAGTTGTAGCCACCACAAACCAAGCACTCGAGTCTAATTCATCATGCGGGGTAACTGCTAGCATCATGCCATTCGTTGCGCTTGGCATGTGCTTAGTGAAATGTGCAGTGAGCGGTCTAAAGGCATGATAGGTGTAAGTCACTTCACCTGAAACCCCGCCGTAAGGGTCAGGTTGATAAATACGTATAGGGTCAGAAGCTACACCCGCTTCGCTTATAGTTACCGAAAAATCACCTAAAACAGGTTTCTTAGGGTCACCTAGAACCCCTTCATGTACAAACGGAAAATGCGCAGCATCCAAGTAATTTTCTATTAAACGAGGTCCATTGGCTTTTATGTGCTCATAAGGCCCACAAACCCCTTTACCCATATCAGGATTAGACCATTCAGGGAAAGGCGGAATATCATTACTAGGCACACCCAAACAAACCCACAAAAGACCATACTGCTCTTTAATAAGATAGGTTTTCACCATAGCTTTTTCAGGAGGAGTTTGCTCAGGATGCGTAGGAATATGCACACATTTACCCTCAGTATTATAGTGCCAACCATGATACGGGCAGGCAAGGCAGTCATTAACAATCTTACCCGGCGATAACCGTGCGCCCCTATGCATACACAAGTCACGCCACGCAAAATACTCACCCTTATGCGTCCAAACCACAAGATCTTCAGCTAGCAAACGTACAGCTAAAATTGGCTTTTCATTAAGCTGAGTCACGCTAGCCACAGGATGCCAGTCATTAATCAACACAAAATCATGAATCATAAGGTTTTCTCCATAACAAAATCATTAAACACCCTTGCGCCCACATAAACCTCGGTACAAGCTGTCTTAAAAAAGCCATGCCGTTCATAAAAAGCAATCGCTAACAGATTTTCTTCCCAAACCTTAAGCCATAAACAATTTATACGTTGCTCTTCAGCATAAAGCAAAACCGCACGCAGTAAACTCGAGCCTAGCCCCAAAGCTCGAGCTTTTTTTGCTACATAAAGTTTCGCTATTTCTGCTTTTTGAGTCGCGTTAGTAGAAAGTTTAAGAACCCCTAAGATTTGCTCTTGATGCTCAGTCACAAAATACCTTGCTAACACCATATCTCCTCTTAAAGCTTCTTCTGATAAGTCACTATCCAAATGCATTTGCAACGTTAGTTCATCTAAAGCAGAGCCATAGGTTTCAGTAAACACCTCTTTCAGTAAAGCACTCATTAAGGCAGCATCAGTCATTTGAGCAACTCGAGTGTTCATTTACCAAATGCCTTTACGAGCTTCCTTTTTCTTTGTTGTACATGTGCCAGTAAGCTAGCTTCTCATTATTCATGGCTTTGCGGTAATGAATGGCTACCGCGTCAAACTGCAAGTGCAATTCATCAGCCAAATCAAAAGGAACTTGTTCTGGTCTTTGTGACTCAACCACGCGCTTATCTTGACCAAAAATGGTGTCTTCAAAGTCTTGTAAAACACTATCAGGCTGATCTAAATCGTAGTTTCTACCAATAATGCAGTAGCCTCTGCATTTATCTTTTGAGATGGGTTGCGATACAAAAAAGTAAACCATGCCTTTTTCACCCCCCCAGCCCAAACGCAGCACAATGGTGTAGGGTAAATGCAGTTGGTAACGACTTCGTCTTTCTGGCTGCACCACCTCTTCATTAGCAAATACAGGAAAATCATCTGTGTTTGACGCTTCAGGACGCACAATATCGTAGTACAAAATATGACCCTCAGTTTTAACGCTGTAATCAGGCACAATCGGCCTGTCAGGGTCACCCAACAAACCAGGATGCACCCAAGGAAAATGACCAAAATCTGTAAAATTTTCTAACTGACGTGACGCGTCACTATCCCAATCAAACGGCCCCGTATCAACAACTTTCCAGTCACCTGCTTCAAATTCAGGAATCTCAGGTAGCATATACTCAGGCTCATCTGTTAAACAGACCCAAATAAGCCCGTAACGCTCTTGGCAGTTATAGACAGGTGTTTTTGCCTTCGTCGGAATGGTCACATGTTTTGATTGCGGAATCAGTACACAGTCACCCTGCACATCATAGTGCCAAGCATGATACGGGCAGACAATACAATCATTTTTAACCCAACCCAAAGACAAAGCCGTACCCCTATGAATGCAGAGGTCACGCATAACATGAGCTTTGCCATCTTGCGAACGCCAAAGAACCAACGCTTCATCAAGCAACTTAGACGCCACAGGCTTATCTGCAAGGTCCGTAGAAAACGCAACAGGATGCCAGCAGCTCAACAATTTTTCAGGATAATTAGACAAGATAAACTCCGTAAAAAAGAATGGATCAGTCTACCTTAGAAACACCCCAATCTGAAAACAAAGACCCTTAAAAAGCTTTAATACCAACTTGACCTTAGCCTCTGCTAAGTGTGGTATCTTTCGCTCTAAATTTAGCTTTGAAGAGCACGTTTTTGGAGGCTGTATGAAAGCAGCAGTATGTTACGAATTTGGTAAACCCTTAGTCATAGAAGACATAACGTTAGATGCACCCGAAAAAGCTGAAGTGCGCGTTAAATTAGCCGCATGCGCAATCTGCCATAGCGACATTCATTATGCCGAAGGGGCATGGGGTGGGCAACTACCCGCTATATATGGTCACGAAGCATCAGGCGTTGTCACTGACTTAGGGGACGGTGTAAACGACCTAAAGATAGGTGATCACGTCATTGTGTCACTCATTCGCTCATGCGGCTCTTGCTACTACTGCACACAAGGCCAAGTCACCATGTGCGAAGGCAAATTTGCCATAGACCAAAAAGGCCGCGCACGCAACGCCAAAGGTGAAACTGTCTTACAAGCCTTAAAAACAGGTGGCTTTGCTGAAGAAATCGTTGTACATGAATCACAAGTTGTAGCCATCCCCAAAGACATACCTTTAGATAGCGCATCTTTACTAGCCTGCGGCGTAGTCACAGGCCTAGGTGCAGTCACCCACACCGCAAAAGTACCCTCAGGCAGCAGCGTCGTGGTTATAGGCACAGGAGGCGTAGGGCTAAACAGCATACAAGGTGCAGCCCTAACAGGCGCACACCCCGTCATAGCAGTAGACATACTCGAGTCTAAATTAGAAGCCTCAAAAACCTTTGGTGCTACGCATACCGTAAACCCTAAAGAACAAAATGCTATTCAGAGCATTCGTGACTTAACAAATGGGCGAGGTGCTGACTATGTCTTTGTAACCGTAGGTAGTACCAAAGCCATGCAAGATGGCCTTAGTTTCTTACGCCGCGGTGGCACCATCGTCATTGTAGGCATGCCCGCCGTAGGTGACAAATTAAGCTTCGAAGTGCTTGACTTTGCTGACGCAGCCCAAACCATGCTAGGCAGCAAAATGGGCTCCATAAGACCCAAAGTAGATTTACCGCAACTAGTTGCCCTGTACGCTGCTGGCAAACTAAAGCTAGACGAACTCATAACCAAACGCTACCCCTTAGAAGAAATAAATGAAGCCATTGCCGCAGTTAACAGAGGCGAAGCCTTACGCAACGTAATTGTCTTTTAAAAACTAGGAGAAACAAGCATGAAAATAGGATTTATTGGTCTAGGCAACGTTGGTGGCAAACTTGCCGCCAGTCTTTTACGCAACGGCTTTGACCTAAGCGTTAGAGATATCAACAAAAACGCAGCACAAGCCTTCTTAGATAAAGGCGCCCACTGGACAGAATCACCCAAAGAACTCGCTGAGAACTGCGACATGATAATTACCTGCCTTGGCTCACCAAGCATTGTAAGTCAGGTTATGGAAGCAGAAGACGGCGTACTAGCAGGCTTAAGCGCAGGCAAACTCTGGCTCGAAATGAGCACCACAGAAGTCAGTGAAGTAAAACGCTTTGCTAAACTCATAGAAGCCAAAGGCTCAAAAGCACTCGAAGCCCCCGTTTCAGGTGGCTGTCACAGAGCAGCATCTGGCAACATAGCCATCTTTATTGGCGGTGAAAGAGAAGCTTTTGATAGAGCTTTACCCGCCTTAACTGCCATGGGCAGAAAAATACTCCACGTAGGTGACTTAGGTTCAGCCTCAGCCTTAAAAGTAGTTACTAACTACCTTGCCTTTGTCAATTTAGTATCTGTCGGTGAAGCCCTCACCGTCTGTAAACTAGCTGGCTTAGACATGGCAACTGCTTACGAAGGCATAAAAATCTCTTCAGGTAACTCCTTTGTACATGAAACCGAAAGTCAAGTCATTCTTAATGGTAGTTACAACATTAACTTCACCATGGATTTAGCCATTAAGGATATGAAACTCTTTGATGACTTAGCCCAAGACTTAGGTGCCCCTTTAGAAATATCCCCGCTAGTTTTAAACATATTAAAAGACGGACAAGAGCGCTACGGCCCCAAAGCATGGTCAAGCATGATCGTAAAACGCTTAGAAGATGCCTGCAACATAGACTTAAGAGCCGATGGTTTTCCTGAAGAACTAACCGATGATGAGCCCGAAGTGAAAGGCGCAGAAGTAACCCTTAAACGCTAATAAAGTATTGCAAAAAATCATTTTGGCCATACTAACGATTAAATAAGCTTGGCTTCAAAATGATTTTTTGCTATATTTAAACCATGTCAGATAGGATGAAAAATGATATACGTGACCCACGTGTCTGGGATAAACTCAAAGATCAGCTTGACGAAAGCGATAAACAAAACCTCTTTAATGTCTACTTTGTTGATAGTAACGACCCTATAATTAACTGTCGTAAAGCCGAGTTACACATAATGATGGGCTCAGAAGAAGATGATACCGCAGCCCTAAAGCTCTTAGAAGACAATCAAGAGCTACTAGCACTAGGCTTAAAAGCAAAATTGCTTGGAATTTTTGAAGACCAAACTGGTTTAGAAAA
>CAZWJZ010000103.1:0-13269 GCA_964634665.1 uncultured bacterium
TATAATTCAGCTTAGTATAATTCAGCTTCAATTTCTTCTTTCGTGGGCATCTTTCCCCTATTCTTTTCAGAAATATAAGGATGGATATGTTGGCGTATAGATTGAATGACAGTGTCACTCTCTTTTGACTGCGTTAACTTAGCTTCGTAAAGCTCGAGTGCTTTGATAACAGTTTCTGTTTTGCCTTGACCTGTGAGTTTTGTTAGTTTGTCTAGTAATGCCGAGGCATGGTTGTTTTTAATACTGAACTGCTGCATAAGATAATAGTAGCACGATTTCTAGAATTTTTTATCTTTTGTAGAAATTTATGAGTAGTAAATCTACAGGTTGAATTATCCCCACTAGCACACAAAATAGTAATATGAGAACCTTTTGCAACCATTACCTTGAATCGGTAAGTAAGACCAAGGGAAAACACATTTGACATTTCCTAAAGACTCGAGTCTGACAGTGATTTGTTGCTTTTGAAGCTAAACTTAGAGGGTGTCTGAGCGTTATCACATTAATGAAGGTGTTGTTATTAAACGTCATGAGCTTACCAATGGTGATCTGATAGCAACTTTGCTTGGGCCTAAAGGTAAGTGGCAGGCAAAAGCTAAAAAGGGTAAGCAACTGGGGGGTAATTTAAGTCGCTTGAGCTTGTTTCATGATGTAACCGTGCAGTACTACCGTAAACGAGATGATGACTTGGCCATTTTGACGCAAGTTACGCTTAATGGTGCGCTGCCGAATTTATCTAGCCCTGAGGTTTACCCTTATGTGCATGTTTTGGCTGAGCTGGTTGATGCTTTAACGGTTGATATTCATGTGGGGGAAAGTATTTATAGTTATTTTGTGAGTGCTTTGCGCGGCTTGAGTTTGAGTGAAAATAAGCGAGAGCTTGCGCTGGTTTATGCTTGGAAGTTACTGCATTCAGCTGGTTTAAGTCCGAGGGTTTCACGTTGTGTGGTGTGTAGCTCGAGTAATTTGGATGCTCGTTTTGATATTGCTATGGGGGGCTTGAGTTGTGTTGATTGCAAGCGGGGTTTGGTTATTTCTGAAGCTGTTTTGGCTGATTTAAGGTTTATTCAGATGCATACTGTGCGTGATGTTTTGGCTGGGGGTTTGCAGGATGCTGAAGCGGGTTTTGTTTTGCTAAGCAGGTACTTGGCTTTTCATGTGGCTGAGTTGAAGAGTTTGGATAGCTTGAAGCGTTTAACGTCTTTGTGAGTTTGTATTGATATGAGTTTAATGATTGTTTCTTTTTTAGTGGCTTATCTTTTAGGGTCTTTTCCGACAGCTTTTTTATTAGCTCGAGCTAAGGGTCTGGATATTTTTTCTGAGGGTTCTGGCAGTATGGGCGCCATGAATACTTTGCGTAATGTTGATAGGCGTTTGGGTCTTGTGGTTTTACTTGTGGATGTGGCTAAGGGTGCTTTGGCGGTGTTTTTAGCAAGTGTTTTGTTTGGGGGTAGTTTAGCTGCCATGCTGAGTGCCTGTGTGGGTGTAGTGGTAGGTCATGCGTGGTCTGTTTTTGTTTCTTTTCGTGGCGGTAAAGCGTTAGCTGCAGCATTTGGGGCTGCGCTTGTGTTGTTTCCGTGGGTAGCGTTGGCAGCGTTAGTAGTTTTATCTTTTTTTATGATTGTGCTTAAAGATAAAGCGAGTTTGGCTGCGGTGTGTGCGGTTGCTCTCTTCCCTGTTGTTACGGCTTTGGTACTTAGTTTGCAAGGCTCGAGTGGCTCGGTGTTTATTTGGTCTGTCTTGGGGGTTGTGGTGTTTAGCTTGGTTATTTTGCTTAAGCATCTGCCTGATTTGTTGCGCGAGTTTTCTAAGCCTCCTGATCCTGATGTTTAGCTTTAAAAGTCTACTGATAGCGTTCTCTTGTTTCGTTTTTTTTGTTGACTAGAATGGGTCTTGCTTCTCCAACCAAATAGAGGCTGCCCATAATGATAATTAGCTGTTTATTTTTTAGTTTGCTTGCTTCTTGAATCGCTTCTTTTATTTGACTGTTGTAGCTTAGTTTCACTTTTTTTGTTTGCTCTGGAAATGATTCTTGAAAGCTTTCATATAAGGTTTTTGCTGGCGTGGCTTTTGGGCTTAAAGCTGCTTGGCTAAAAATGATGCTGCTACTTAGGTCAATGAGGGGTGCTAGTGTTTCTTTTATATCTTTATCATTGTTTGAACCATAAATGAGTACGAGTTCCTCCACTCCTAAATCATCAAGCGTTTCTCGTAATGCAATGGCAGCAGCAGGGTTATGTGCCCCGTCCAGCAAAAACTCTTTATTGTTAAAGCTTAAAGGCTCGAGTCTGCCTGACCATGAGCTTGTCTTTATGCCTTCTTTTATAGCTTCTTCGTTTATGCCTAAGCTGTGTGCAGCGCTTATAGCTAAAGCTACATTTTCAGCTTGGTGTTTTCCTATAAGTGGCGTTTTTACATGATATGTTTTTTTACTTATGCTTATTTCTAGCTGATTGCCTGACCAGTCATGCTTAATTGTTTTTACACTGAGGTCTGCACCTAGGCTAAAAAGCTTGGCTTGTTTTTGTTTCGCTTGTTCTTCTAATACTTCGAGTGCTTCGCCTTTTGCTGCGGTAAATACAGCCTTTTGGCTTCGCATAATGCCAGCTTTTTCAAAGGCAATAGCAGTTTCTGTTGACCCTAAATAAGCCATATGATCTAGCGCTATATTTGTAATAATACTCAACTCAGGCTCGAGTGCATTGGTTGCGTCAAATCGCCCGCCCATGCCTACTTCCATAATCGCTATATCCACCTTTTGCTGCGCAAAGAGCGCACAAGCTAGTGCCGTAACAATTTCAAAAAACGTATTTTCACCAGCTTCAGCATAGGGTTTTATCTCAGCTAGTGTTTTAAGAATGAGTTCTTCACTTAGCTGTTCACCCTCTACTCTGAATCTTTCAGCAAAGTAACTTAGGTGAGGTGAAGTAAAAAGGGCTGTTTTTTTTCCTGATGCCGTTAAAATGCTCGCCAAACTCGCTGATGTGCTTCCCTTACCATTTGTACCACCAACCAGAATACTTTGAAACTCGAGCTGCGGGTTTCCTATCATTGCCAATAGCTTTGTTGTCCGTTCTAAGACTGGTTTTATGCCGAAACGCTGCCGAATAAATAACCACTCGAGTAAATCCATTAGAACCTGTCCTCTATGCTTTTAAGTTGTTCTGCTTCTGCTGAGCTTTGGGGGTTGTGGTGTTGCTCTACTATGCTTGCTATGGCTTCGCTAATGCCGGCTGTGCGTAGTCTTTCTGCACCGTAGTAGGCATGGTGTTGTCTTTTTTGCCACATTCCTTTTAACCCTTTGTATCTTGGGGTTTTAGTTAACTTTTTTGGCATGTAGAGGTGCACAAGAATGCGCTCAAAGGATCGGTATGGCCCTTCGGCTTTGCCTATATCGTGTAGTAGCGCGGCAGCTACTAAGCTTTTTGATGCATCTGGTTTTTCTTTGAGTAGGTACTCTGTAACTCTGCAAGCGTGGTCTCTGTCTCGCTTATCCATGCTTAAATAAAGCTCGTAAGCATTGGGAGGTAGTTGTGCTTTTGCAAAGCTATCGTTTGGCTTTACAAACTGAGGTAAAAACGCGAATAGGGTTCTAAATAACAGGTTTTTAATCCCAAAAAGGATGAGCACGCTAGAGTTTAATCTTTCAGTCACGACAAGGCAAGTAGCTACACACTAAATATTTTTTTGTGATTAGGTTTGCTGAAGGGCAGCTTGACTTTAAGATGCTTTTGCATGACCTTTTGGCTGCAATCTAGAGTCTAATAAAGGCCCAAAGGACTATAATTTAAGGGCATCCGCAAAACAGTTAATCAAGCTTGTTTTTCCCAGAAACAAAGCTGCTATTAGCATCAAAAAACCTTAAGGGCACATCTTTCCAGTCTTTAGCGTAATCAATACCAATGCGAGCTGAAGACAGTATGTGTTCAGGGGCAGTCCCCTGCTCAAGCCAAAGGGTTTCTTCAAGCATAGAAAGCTTATTTTGCTGCATAGTTAGATTCATAGCTTTGCAAAGTTTACCCGGACCATTCGTTTTAGGTGACAGATTTCCAATAGGTTCAATAGCCCTTATGAGTACAGCGTGGGCAGAGCCTTCTTTATCTGTGACTATATTAAACATGTGGTACATGCCGTAAATTAAGTAAACATAGCTAAAAGCTGGAGGTCCAAACAAGATTTCTGTGCGTTTGGTTCGACCTTTTGAAGCGTGCGAGGCTAAATCTTGCTCACCTAAGTAAGCTTCGGTTTCAACAATACGACCTTTACGCAAAACCCCATTATCTTTAAATAGCAGTACTTTACCCAACATATCTTGCGCAACCACATCTGCAGAGCGAGCATAAAAATCAAGCCCAAGCCTCACTAGGGGAATTGCCAATCAGAGAAGAACGTTGAGAATCTACCTTTAAACGGAATAAAGAGAACTCGAGCTTCTATATCTCCTGCTATTTCTATGGGTACAATTTGATTGTTTTCTTTTTTGAAGCTGAGCTGCCATGTTTTTATGGGTAGTTCTTCATCTGGTTCTTTTATGTTGAGTTGCCATTGTCCTGAGCGTTCTATTAGGTCATGTTCTGCACAGCTAAACTCAAAACTTGGTTCTTCGCCATCATCGTTGTTATTAGTATCATCTGGTCTTGGGAAGCCGCGTTGCTCTATTCTTTCGCTTTGCCATTCACCAGTATCATCTTTGAAGAGCCGCATTTTGGTGTAAGCAAATTCGTTGCCACCTTGCATAATTTGGGTTGACATATAAACTTCAGTTGCCTTTTCAAAGGCATCGCTTATGCTGTCAACTAGCACGTTGCAGTTTTCTTGTGCAAGCGAAATTGAGCTTAAGCTAACACTCAAGAAAACTAATAAAATTATGATTTTTGCTTTAACATGGAAAATCATTATGACTCTAGTCTAACGGCTTTGCTTAATAGAATTGTGTTTTAACTAGCTTTGCACGTTAGAATGAAGGTGTGAACATTGGTATTTTGCTTTACCATGAAGTTAATGAACTTGATCTGGTTAGCCCCTTTGCCGTACTTAACAGTGCTAGGCAATTTCTAACTGAAGATGCACATGTTTTCACACTAGCCAAATCACGAAATTCTGTGCAAACCCTGAACGGCATGACCATAACGCCTTTATACGCGTTTGCTAGTGCCCCTGAATTAGATGTCTTAATTGTGCCGGGCGGTAAAGGTGTAGATAAAGCGTTAAGAGATAAAGCTATTGTCAATTATTTACCAAGCGCTTTAGAGCAAGCAAAAATACATGTAGCCATATCAAGTGGTGCTATTTTATTAGGTCATTACGGCGCTTTACGAGGTAAAACCGTAACCATTCATCCTGACTTAAAAGAACGACTCGAGTCTTTTGAGGTTCTACGTGTTTCTTCTAAAGCCGTTGTGTTTGATGACAACGTCTGGACTTGCAATGGCAGCATTGCAGGCTTAGAACTCGCGTTTGAGCTCTGCAAATCTCTTTTTGGGGACGGGGTAACCACTCGAGTGGCTGAACTCTATAATGCCCAAACAAGGCAAGGTCAACTTTTTTAAATTGTTTGCTTGTTTTGCTTTTTAATGCTAGCTTTTAAAAACTAGGCTAAAAAATCTTAAAAACATTTTGGCTTTAGCTTAGTAAAAATAGTGACATTAATCTAAAAACGCTTGGCTTTTTGTGCTTTATGCAAATTATTTAGGTTGACAAAATCTGAGCTGTCTTTATAATAAGCTCGCTAGTAGCAGGTTGTTCACTGCTGGAATTGAAGAGTTTTAATGCATATATTATTGATGGGTTACAACGATTGCCTCAGCAAGAAGCAAAACTCGAGTGTTTCTTTGTCTGAGTTGGCTGTGGCAGATCAGCTTTGCAATTCGCTTGTTTGGAATTGCTATGAGTAGTAAACAGATGTCTAACCGTTTGGTGATTGTTGAGTCTCCAACTAAGGCTCGTACGATTCGTCGTTTTTTGCCGGGCAGTAATTATCAGATTGAGGCTAGCATGGGGCATGTGCGTGACTTGCCTTCTAAGGCTGCTGAGATTCCTGAGGAGTTTAAAAAGCAAGCTTGGGCACGTATTGGTGTTAATGTTGATGCTAATTTTGAGCCTCTTTATATTGTCTCGCCTGATAAGAAAAAAATTGTTTCTAAATTAAAGTCTGCCCTTAAAGATGCAGATGAACTGTTTATCGCGACAGATGAGGATCGCGAGGGTGAGTCTATTGGTTGGCATTTATTGCAGCTTTTAAAACCCAAAATTCCGGTTAAGCGCATGGTCTTTCATGAAATTACTCAAGAAGCTATTTTAAAAGCTTTAGATGAAACGCGCGATATTGATCAGAATCTTGTCGATGCGCAAGAGACAAGGCGTGTGTTAGATAGGCTTGTGGGTTACACCATTTCGCCCCTTTTATGGAAGAAAGTTGCGCCGCGCCTTTCTGCTGGTCGTGTTCAAAGTGTTGCAGTTAGGCTTATGGTGCTTCGTGAAAAAGAACGACTTGCTTTTGTTCCTGCTAGTTACTGGGACTTAAAAGCTGAGTTGAATAAAACCACTCAGGCTTTTGAAGCTGCTATGACGCATCTTGACGGCATTCGTTTGGCTTCAGGTCGTGACTTTGATGATAATACCGGTAAGTTAAAAGATAATTTAGAGGCTGGCAAAAACATTTTGCTTATTAGTGAAGCTGAGGCGCAATCGTTGAGTGCAGACCTAAAGCAAGCAAATTGGCAAGTGGATAGCATTGAGGAACGTATAACGAGTCGTAAGGCTGCTGCTCCCTTTACCACTTCAACGTTGCAACAAGAGGCTAGTCGCAAACTTGGCTTATCGGCCAGAGATACCATGCGAACTGCGCAGAAGCTTTACGAAAATGGCTATATCACCTACATGCGTACTGATTCTACCAATTTATCTCAAGAAGCTATTGATGCTAGCCGTCAAGCCATTGAACGCAAATATGGCAAAGAGTACTTAAGCCCAACCGCCAAGCAGTTCAGCACTAAGTCTCGAAATGCTCAAGAAGCTCATGAGGCCATAAGACCTGCTGGTAAAGCTATGAAAACCTTTGAAGAATTAAATTTGAGCGGTATTGAAGCCAAGCTTTATGATCTTATTTGGAAGCGAACAGTTGCTTGCCAAATGGCAGATGCTAAACTTAAATTTACCACTGCGCATATTACTGCTGAAACCTCTTCTAAAGAAGCTAAGTTTAGGGCTAGTGGCAAAAACACCCTATTCCCTGGCTTTTTTAGAGCCTATGTTGAGGGTTCAGATGATCCTGATGCAGCGCTTGATAATCAAGATCAACCTCTGCCAGACTTAAGTGAAAAAGACAACTTAAACTGCAATAAATTAGAAGCTTTGGGCCATGAGACCAAAGCGCCCGCACGTTTTACTGAGGCTTCTCTTGTAAAAACGCTAGAACAAGAAGGCATTGGGCGACCAAGTACCTATGCCAGCATTATTGATACGGTAATTAGGCGTGGCTATGTCATTAAAAAAGGCCCTCAGCTAGTGCCTAGCTTCACTGCCTTCGCAGTTACCAACCTTATGGAAGGTCAATTTGAACAGCTTGTTGATACGGCGTTCACGGCCAATATGGAACAAAAGTTAGATGATATTGCTTCTGGTGATTTAGATGCTTTGCCTTATTTAAAGGCGTTTTATAGCGGCGATAATGGCTTAGAAAATAAGGTTGAAGGTGGCCTTGAAGACATTGACGCTCGTAAAGTATCTACCCTTAGTTTTCCTAAATGGGGAGATGTGGTTATTCGAGTTGGTCGTTACGGACCTTATGTTGAAGATGAACATAAGGGTAAAAAACGAACCGCCTCTTTGCCACCAGACGCTGCACCCGCAGATCTGGATGAAGAAGCACTAAAAGCCTTACTTGAGGGTGGTAAAGGATCAGAAGAAGCCTTAGGGGTATTTCCTGATACAGGTGAAACTATGTTCTTACGTAACGGTCCATATGGTCCTTATGTGCAATTAGGTGACGACGGGCAAGAAGGCAAACCCAAACGCGTATCTTTGCCCAAAGGACTCGAGCCTGCCGATGTTGATGAAGCGACTGCCATCCAACTTTTACTTTTACCTAAAACCTTAGGTAAGCATCCTGAGACGGGCGAGAAAATTCTGAGTAATATTGGTCGTTTTGGGCCTTATGTGCAGCATCAGAGGAACTTTGCATCTATTCCGAAAGAAGACAGTTTATTTGATATTAGTTTAGAGCGGGCTTTAGAGCTTATTGCTAAAAAGGAAAACAAAAATAAGCCGTTACGCCTCTTAGGTAAGCATCCTGAGTCAGGTGAAGAAATTGAAATTCGTGATGGTCGCTATGGGCCTTATGTGAAGCATCAAAAAACCAATGCTTCACTGCAAGAGGGTCAAACGCCTGAAGCCCTGAATTTTGATGAGGCCATTAAATTACTGGCTGATCGTGAACTAGTTAAACCAACTCAAAAACCCAAAAAGGCAAGCAAGAAAAAAGCCACGAAAAAAGCGGCAGCTAAAAAAGCTAAACCTGCAGGGCCAAAAGCTACTACTGCAGATTTAGAAAACCATTTAAGTGAATTAGATGAGCAAAGTAAAACTATTGTTATGCGCTTAGAGGGTATGCTGGGAAGTGATAAACAAGATATTGCTACGGTTGCTGATACACTTGGCTTAAGTGAAGAAGAAGTCATAAAAGCTCATAAAAGCTCATTATTTAAATTACGTATGGCTTTTGGTCGAGCAAGAAAAGCTTAAATCATGAGTGAGATTCAAAACAGTGTCGCGCAGCCTCTAAACGTAATTTCACTCGCTAAAAGCAACCCCTCAGGTTCCGTTATCCCCGGAACTCAGCTAGAAGCATGCATTGTTAGCAAGCAAAGTAAGCATGAACTTAAGCAAGATTTATGGATACTGGTTTTACAGGGTGAGTTAATTATTGACTTGCCCTATGGTGACTTTCGCCTACTAAAAAAAGGTGATAGTCTGCATATAGAAGCAGGTACCAGCATTAGTTTTGAGCCCTTAGATGAGGTCATTGTATTACGAACAGAAGGCTAGCTATTTTTAATCAACTCAAAAAGCTCTAAAGTTGGTTTTAACAAGTTTTGACTGCAACTTAGTGCCTCGTTAGCGTAAATCGTTTCTTTTCCTTGCCAGTCACCAAAGTAGCCACCTGCCTCTTTTAGAATGGCAGGAAAAGGCCCACAATCCCACGAATTCATGATTGGGTCTAGCATAATGTCACAGCGTCCTGTTGCAACCAACATATGCCCATAAGCGTCACTCCAGCCTACACGGTAGTAGCTAGCTTTAGAGAGGGCGTCCCATTCTTTTTGCCTATTGTAATTAGCAAAATTGGCAAAATCAGTAAACGATACAATGGCTCTATCTAAGCTTTTTGTTTGACTAACCCTAGCCCTACGCCCATTCCAGTAGCAGCCCTCACCTGTTGCAGCGTAAACCATCTCCTTTAAAGCAGGAAAATAAGAAACACCCACTTCAATAACGCCATCAACCTCTAGCCCAAGCAAAACCCCGTAAAGCGGCACACCCCGCATAAATGACTTAGTACCATCAATTGGGTCAATGATCCACCGAAAGCTCGAGTTTGTGCTACTTTCCCCGTATTCTTCACCGATTATGGCGTGACTTGGGTATTTTTCTTCTATTCGTGAGCGAATGAGTTCTTCGGCTTTTTTATCGGCAAGGGTGACGGGGCTGTCATCTGATTTAAAATCGATATCAACTTGCGTTTGGAAGTAAGCAAGCGTTAATTGGCCTGCTAGGTGGGCTGTTTCAACGGCAAAATCAAGGTAGGATTTTAGTCTGTTCATAAGCTCGTAGTATAACGTTTGCTTAGCCACTAGCTGGGTATTTATGTTGAACTTTTCTTTACAATAGTCCTGCATATCTTGGCTTGGTGATAGCTAGCTAAGCCTTAACAAACGTAGTTTGTATTAAATTAAAGATACAGTTATTTGAGCATTTAGATAATACTATTTAGATCTGATTTCTTTGTCTAATAGGTAGAAAGTTTTAAAGTGAAAACAGTTGCTGTTGAACAATTTGCAGAGCTGATAGGTGACATTATCATTCTTGATACGCGCTCAAAAGCACTCTTTAAGCATGATGGCTTTGAAGGCAGTCTACATTTTAGTTTAGAACAAGCTCAAGCGGGTGAACTTCCTGAACTAGCTAAGGAAAGTAGCGTTTACTTAGTCTGTGAGTGGGGTAGGATTAGTCACTTGGTTGGTTTGTACTTAGAGGCTGCTGGCTTTAACAATGTATATAACCTTGCGGGTGGCATGAAGGCCTGGCGATTATTACAAACCTCACTTTCTCGCAAAAAGCTTTCATAAATAACTATTTTTTACTTCATGGCTAAACAAAATAGTGCTACTTTTTGCTTGTACTAAATATGCTAGAATCCTCTTTGGTTTGCAGTAGGTAACTATCGAAAGTAGGGAAGATGTGATGTTTGTGGGCAACTATGAATCTATAAACGTGAATGCTTTGAGTACTTCACAGAAAATCCTTAAGCGTAGTTTTGATATTTCTTTTTCTTTTTTAGGTTTGCTCGTTTTTGGCTGGGTAATTCTATTAGCTGCCTTTTTGGCTACTCTTGACACAGGACGATCTGGCTTTTTCAGACAGGAACGTGTTGGTTTAAACGGAAAAATTTTCAAGGTCATAAAATTAAGGTCAATGCGTGAAATTCAGGGCATTACAACTTCTGTAACGACTAAAGATGATCCTCGCATAACCCCTTTTGGTATGCTCTTAAGACGTTCTAAGCTTGACGAGTTGCCTCAGTTGATTAATGTTCTCATTGGTGACATGAGCATTGTTGGTCCTCGGCCAGATGTACCTGGTTACGCAGATAAACTGCAGGGTGACAACAAAATTATTTTAACTGTTCGGCCTGGCATTACAGGGCCAGCAAGCATAAAATATCGAAATGAAGAAGCTCTACTAGCTGAACAAGATGACCCAGAGTCTTATAACCGTGAAATTATTTTTAAAGATAAAGTTAGGGTCAACAGAGATTACATTGAGAATTACTCGTTTGTTAAAGACCTTCATTATATTTGGGAAACGGTTTTCAAGTAATGCATTGCAACGTGTCTAGGAGTTACCGTCTTGCTTAAGCGTCTTTTTGATATTTGGCTTAGTAGCTTAGTGTTAGTTTTGCTTAGTCCTATCATTTTTGCAGTTGCAAGTTTGATAGCCATTTTTATGGGTACACCCGTTATATTTTCACAACTTCGACCCGGTTTTAAAGGAAAACCGTTCACTATGTACAAATTTCGTAGCATGAAAGAAGCTTTTGACAAAACAGGTAAGCCTTTACCTGATGCTGAACGCATGACTAAACTAGGTACATTCTTACGAACAAGTAGTCTAGATGAACTACCCGGACTCCTTAACGTTTTAAAAGGTGAAATGAGCTTGGTTGGCCCGCGTCCTCTACGCGTCGATTATTTGCCACTTTACAGCAAAGAGCAAAACAAGCGCCATGATGTACTTCCAGGCATTACAGGTTGGGCACAAGTGAATGGGCGCAACGCAATTAGCTGGCCAGAAAGATTTAACTTAGATCTTTGGTATGTAGAAAATCAATCTTTTTTACTTGACCTAAAAATTCTTTTTTTAACACTTTTAAAGGTCATAAAACCCACAGGTATTAGTGCATCAGGACACGTAACCATGCCTGACTTTAGGGGTGAACAATGACCTTCGACCTAATCATTGTAGGCGCAGGTGGTTTAGGCAGAGAAGTCTTCCAATATGCCCGCGATACTTACGGAGATCAAGGAAGCTTCCGAATAAAAGGATTTCTAGATGACAATCCTAATGAGCTAAGTGACCGCGGTTATAGTATGCCTATAGGCATTATTGGCAATACCAACAACTATGATATTCAAGCAAATGATCGCTTCATCATAGCTGTAGGGGATCCTTATGTCAGAAAAACACTCGTCAACAAATTACAAACTCGAGGGGCACAATTTGCAACCCTGGTACACCCAAAAGCCTATGTCGCACCCTCAGCAAAGCTAGGCAAAGGCGTTATCATAAGCCCCTTTGCAACCATTGCCACCTACACCGTAATTAAAGACCATGCCGTTTTAGGATTTTACGCTCATGTTGGTCACGATTCAGTTATAGGTGACTTTAATGTCTTATCACCCTACGCAGCAGTCAATGGTGGTGTGCATTTAGAGCACAATGTTTTTCTTGGCACACATGCTGTCGTTACACCCGGCCGCACGATAGGCAATGATGTTCAAATTGCAGCTAGTTCCGTAGTTTACACAGATATTCAAGCAAACCGTTTAGCCGTTGGCAACCCAGCTCGAGTGGGTCCTAAGTTTGGTACGACGTCTCCTCTTATTCCAAATGTTAAAACCTGATTAAGTTTTAACCTAGCTATATCTCATATTTTTAGAGAAGCTCGAGTTTTTCTTGGGGTCTAAATTATCACGGACTTTTCCATCATTTTAGGCTAGTCTTTTATATGGTTGCCTGTAAGCACTTGCTTTGGGAGTTTTTTCTTAGCTTAGTAGCAGTAGTTGTTTTTATAATGAGGTCATTATGTCTAAGTCTATTCAATTGTTTTCTACCTCTCCTCAGTCGAAAGATGTGTCACGTGAGGCTTATTTGGCTGAGCTTGTTGAAATTGCGCAGTGGAGTGAGGATGCTGGCTGTGTAGGTATTTTGGTTTATACCGATAATGGTCTGGTGGATCCTTGGTTGGTTGCACAAGTTATTCTTGAGAATACTCGTTTTATTGCACCTTTAGTTGCAGTTCAACCTGTGTACATGCATCCTTATACGGCTGCTAAAATGGTGTCAAGTTTGAGTTATTTTTATAATCGTCGTATTTATTTAAATATGCTTGCAGGTGGCTTTAAAAATGACTTGATTGCTCTGGGTGATGATACGCCTCATGATGATCGGTATCTTCGCACTACAGAATATACGCATATTATGCAGGGTCTTTTATCTGGTGAGGCTGTTACGCTTGAAGGTAAATATTATCAAGTTAAAAATCTCAAACTCAGTCCTGCCTTAGCACCTGAACTCTACCCTGGTGTACTTATTTCTGGCTCTTCTGAAGCAGGTTTGGCTGCGTCGCGTGCCATTAATGCAACAGCCATTAAGTATCCACAGCCTTCAGGTGAAGAGCAACTCCAAAATGAACCCTTAGCGCCAGGGGTTCGTGTAGGTATTATTGCTCGTGATAGCAATGAAGCAGCGTGGCAGGTTGCCAATGAACGC
>CAZWJZ010000104.1:0-13263 GCA_964634665.1 uncultured bacterium
AGATTATCTGCACTTGAATGAAAGACGACATAGCGACCACCAAACGATAGCGCTGCATAGGCACTCGCAGCATTTCCTTCGCTTCCATCACTTGCCAGACTCACCCGCTCCGTCGTCCTCCGCGTACGATCATGGACAAACAAACTAATATCAAAAAAGTTAATAAACAAAACAGCAAGCATAACCGCTAAAAACAGACCATCTCGCTGCCGAATCGCTTGGATACTCAAGGCAAGAATAAAGAAAAACAAACCAAGCAAACCAAACAAACCACGCTCAAAAAGCAACTGCAAATACAAATTATGCTCATGAGCTGGCAAAGCCTGTAATTGACCTTGCTCATCAGCTCGAGTTTGATAGTAATCTGCAAAGGATTGCAAGCCATGCCCCCACAAAGGCTTCTCAGCACTACCCTCCCAAGCAACCTGCCAAAAGGGAATGCGCGCAATTGCCAAACTTAAACCACGCGAGGCAGTACCTGGTGTATAAGCAGATAAGAAAGCCTGCTCAAGCTGAAAGCCAGCAAAACGCGTACTGCTACCAGCATAATCTCTCTGATCAGGCGTTAAACCCACATACCAATTTAGCTTCTCAGTTGGTCCCTCATAAATAAAACTAACAAAAACCCGAAACCAATCATCCTCTTGCTCAGCTATACCCGCGTCAATAATGGTACCTTGACCTGTCAAAGAAGTATACCAAACCCCCTTATTAAACTGACCACTAACCACAAAATCTTCACCCTCTAAAGTCTTACTCCAGCCCTGAATACCAGGACGCTGAACCCCTTCAGGCTGCAACCATACACTCGCGGTATAAACTTTTTGAGGTTCAATAGCAATAACCTGCTGCAATCTAAGCCACTGCTCAGAACCCAACTTACTAACCTCATAAAGCGTTAAGTCTTTCCCCCCCAAAGAAACTCGAGTGCTCTCAAAACTAGTAAAACTCCTATCCCACCAGTCACCTTCAGCGATTTCTGAACCTTGAATCAAATTGCTCTGCTGACTACTCGGCACAATATCTAGTAAAAAACCAACATTCCCCCACCCTAAACGCGTTCCTAAACCCATACTGAGCGCAAGCATAATTGCAGCCATACTAAAACCAACAAAACGCCTACGCCAAGAATGATTATCTGCAATCAGAAACACAACACTAAGGAACACCCATGCAAGCGCAGCTTCTCGACTACCTGACAATAAAACCCCTAAACCAGCCACTGCCAATGCTAACAAGCGAAAACTTAGTGCTCTAGATAAAAGTGCAACCAATGCTCCCAAAACCAACACAGTGTGCCCATAAAGCGCAGGATGCCCCTGCCAAACAATAGCCTGACTTAAAGATTTATAAGCAAAATCAAACCTATCAATATTTAAAGCACCCAGAACAACAGCAAAACTCAAACCAGCAATTAAACCCCAACTGGTTGCTTTTCTGTTATCTATAAATAAGCGTAATCGAGGTAACTGATTAAAAGCCGTGTACACCAAAAACGGTGCAATAATCTGCAAAATACCCAAAACTAACGAAGATGGTCCCTGCTTAATTAAAGGAAGGTTCAATAATACAACAGCAACTACCCACGGTAAAAGAACCGTTTTGATAGCAAATTGAGTCTGAGTAAAGAAAAGAATACTCAAAAAAGGACCGTAACCTGGCAAAAAGCAAAAGCTAAATCCTAATATAAAAGCTAAACTTTGGCGCAAGGAAATAGTCATTAAAAATTCACCTTTGGGCTAAGAAAAAGATTATTTACGGTATTTAGATAACTTACCTTAGCGCTCATAATATAAACTTATCAAGTGTAATATTTGCTAAACAATTTGAATATTTAACATCCCTTATCTATATATAGTACATTTTCAGGATGCTTAGTTGCATTATCTGTACTCGAAACAGCCTTGAAGTGAAGTTACCCTAGGACTCGCTTCTAGTGAAGTTACCCTAGGACTCGCTTCTAGTGAAGTTACCCTAGGACTCGCTTCTAGTGAAGTTACCCTATTCTTCGATTACTGAGTACTGACCTTCCTAGCTACTACGCTCCTGTGGTTCAGGACTGTTCGTGGCTAAACCGCTCGGGTTCATTTCCATTCAGCAAATGAACCCTTGAGATACTTAGAATACCTCAATCTATAAATTTAGGTAGCTCTATGGTATTACACTCGATTACATTAAGAAAGTAGCTGAACTTCCCTATTCCGATCTAATACTACCAGCAAGATTAAGGGCACATAAATTGCGCTATGTAGCAACGTTAAATCAAAAAAGTTAAGTATGAAAGTTACTAAAAGAAGTATCAAGCTTAGATTCGCATTTTTAGCCAGAAGATCCCTAACGATGTTTAGAACAAAGCATACTATGAACAAAAAGCCTAAAACCCCAACTGATAATAGTAATTCAGCTATTAAGTTATGTGTATGCGCAAAAAATCTGGGCTGCATCGGCCACAATCCTAAAATAAGAACTTTTTGACTGGTTGCAAGCCCCCAACCAAACCAAGGATAGTCAAGAAACACCCGAATCAAAGCTGAAAGGATATCTAAGCGAGGGTCTGCTAGCGGGTTAAGACTAAAGAGGCGCGAATTCTGCAATGTCAAAGCTATACCCATAATGACAAGAACTACCAAAGCTTGTGGTCTTCGGTAGTTTACTTTCACAAAATCTTTATATAAAAATAAAACTAACATAGCTAGTAAAAGCACTAAGGCTAAACGAGACCCTGTAGTCCAAATACAAATGATACTTAGTACCGAAAAGCCTAAGCGTATTTGCCAGCTCGAGCTTTTCATAAACAGAAAGGTAAAAACTAAGATAGTTTGGGCTGCTAATACATTAGGCTGAAAACTAAAACCTTGACTTCTTTCTAAGTAAAAGAGTTTTTGAATAATAGCGTATAGAGCTTGTATCAAAAAAGCACTTAAGCATCCCCAGTAAAGCATTTGTGGACTTAGCGCTTTGGAAATAACCATAAGACTCAAAAACAAGAACATTGCAACTTGAATCTGGAGAATTGTGGATAATTTAGAACTTAGAGTTGCTTTATGCAGTTGAATTTCATCTTTTATAGAAAGATAACGTGATGCAGCCGAAGCCTCCTCAATCTGTGCTCCCCAAGCACATAAGTCTAAATCTGCTGATCCTGGAGGGTTAAACAAAATGAGCGTTGGATTGATCGCTGTTTCAGGTTTATAACTAAGCTCGTACCGCTGCCACTGATTTGAGAGTTCTACAACTTTTGTGCTGCCTTCCTTAAGTCTTTCCTCTATTCTCAAGCCCGCATTTGTAACGTTTGGTTGTAACGTTTTCAGATAAATGCTAGCACTGATGTTTTGACTCAGTTTATGGGTTGCCACCGTGTATAAAATAAAATTTGCCCGCTCACCACTCAGTCTAAAACAGTCAGCAGCACCAAGTCCCGTAGGATCTTTATCTTTTGCGATAGGTGTGACTAAAGAACTGCGCCAGCTTGCCACTTGCTCTGAAGCAATTATGCTATTTGAGCCATCTTTCAAGATACTCAGAAGATTAGGTTGCGGAGATAAAACACTAAAAAAAGTGGCTAAGCTAAGACCAAAATTCAGTACAGCTAGGGGTATCCAAATACTTTTTGCTAGCGAGACATTTTTTACTCTAAAAAAACTAAATAGAAAGACCAAACCTAGGGGACTTAAGCAACCAATTGCGACACAAACACTTCCCCAAAGCGTTTGGAAGTGCTGCTTGTTTTTGCTAACCTGCATAGCGTATTAGTCTTTTTTAGGTGCTATAAGCGCTTTAAACAAATCTTCATATTGATCCGTAACAACATCCCAACTAAACGTAGTAAGCGCATAATCGTAAGCCTTTTCCCTATAAGTTTGAGCTAATTCTGGCGTCTCGATAAGGATTTGCAGTTGCCTAGCTAAATCTTCAATATTATTTTTTTCGTATATAAAAGCACTATCTGCAACCACTTCTATATTTTCAGGTGTTCCATTAGCCAAAACGCAGTTGCCATAACCAAGTGCCTCAACCAAAGCAGGATGCGTACCCCCAACCTCAGTCGCCTGAATATAAGCGTAGGCATGGCTTTGAAACTCACGGTACCCCTGCCCGTAAACACCACCCGTCATAATAATACGCGAATCTTGCGCTGCCAAAACCTGAAGCTCTTCAATATAGTCCTTAGCATAAGGAGACCAACCAACCACTACTAGGGGCATATCCGTATCAAGTTTTTGATAAGCCTGCATGACAATATGAGCATTATTTTCACGCTCGAGTCTACTTACATAAAGTAGGTATCGGCGAGGCTCGAGTTTGTATTTTTCAAGCACTTCTGTAGCTTCTTCTCGAACACTATTACTACCGTAGGGAATAACTTTGCTTTTTTTATTGAATTTTTCTAAATAGTAACGTTGTATAACCAAAGCATCTGAAACAACAACTGTGGGGGAAAAGGTAGCTAGGAATTCACCAAATTTGTACCATGTTTTTCCCAAAAATCCCCATTTGCCTCGCTGCCATTCAATACCGTCAACATTCAGAGCGACAGGTATGCCAGCTAAGCGCGGGATCCAAGCGACAAACGCATTAGCAGAGTTAACCATAAGAACCGCGTCATAGCCTTTACCCCAGACATCAAATGAAGATAAAAAAGTATGTAGAACCGTGTCAAAATATTTTGAAGTAACAGAGGGCAGCAGGCGAATATTCACCCCTCGATAAGTCTCTTCTGAATACTTAATCCAATTTTTACGCCCGTAAACAGTTACGTCATAACCACGTTCAGCAAGACGATAAGATAATTCTTCAGCAAATGTCTCAAAGCCTCCGTAATTTGCAGGTATACCTCGAGTACCTAAAATAGCTATTTTCATAGCTTGCTCCGCTTCTGTTCTTGATATTGGAACTTCATGCCTAGGGCTAAAATCAATGCAACCAGAACACCATAAAGGGGTTTTTGTAAGTTTGCATTAGTTAATTCCAAAACCAGTAAGACAATAATCATATATTTAAAGTAAAACGACTTAAACCTAAGTAAAAGACCAAACAAAGTACCATAAATCAATACAAAACCAACGACTCCACCTTCAGCCAAACTCCACAAAAAACCATTATGCGGGTCCAGTAAAACCTTAAAAGCAACATCATAATCTGATTTCAACCAGTTCCATTGCCCCCAACCCACACCAAATAAAGGTCTCTCAAGAAACATCATCCAGCTTGCCCTATAAAGAATTAGACGACTATTTAAGCTCGAGTCTTGACTAATTACTGTCAAAAAATCTTGACTTCTTAGCGTTTCAATATTGATCAGCCTGGTGAATGTCTCTACTCGAGGGTTCAGCTGAATGAGTGTATTTATAATAAGCGTATATTGAGATAAGAAAATTGCTGTCAAAAGTAGACCAGCTGAAACAATGGCCAAAAAGCGATTACGGCTTGGAAATAGTAGTGAAAGCCCATAAATAAGCACAGTAGCCGTTGAAACAAAGAGTGCAGAACGCGTTCCAGAAGCAACAATACCCAGAAGGCAACATAAGACTAAAATAAGATAGAGCCCTTTTTGTTTACTTCGAGAGTGCAACCACAAAGCAAGCAAAACAGCCACACAAAGTGCATTGGCTAAGACGTTATTCCCCCAACCCGGAATGGAAACTCGCCTGTCCAGTACAAAAGACGCTAGAAATGTCACAAATCCCATTGCAGCCATAATTAAACTTATATGCCTAAAGGCCGAAATAATACGTTTCTCTGAAAGCTCGAGCTTTAGTAAGAAGAAAAACAAAAAAACTACCCTTAAGAGTGGGCTCATTTGATAGATGGCAGCACCTCGATATAGGTCTGTCCAAAACAAGCTTAGTGTTGGCACTGTAATTGTTAGAGCATACAGCAGTAGCATACCCTTTGCTTTAACACCCAGCCGAGCTATACCCAAAAGTAAAAAGCCATCTGCAATAAATAGTGGTGCAACGGAACCTGCACCTAGTTCATCTTGCGGTCCTAGCCAAGCTGTCCAAAGTGCACGATTAGCAAAGTAAAACGTTCCTAAATAACTATAAATGAGAAGCGCTAAATAGCTTAAGCGTAAAGCCAAAACCGCAGCCAGTAAAACCACTGAAGCAACTAAGCCAGCTACAATCAATACTTGATCATCAAAGCTTGTATCTGTTGCTAAAAAACTTAACCTAAAGGCAAGAAGCGCAACCATCACTACAACAAAAACCAAAGTGCTACGTTGAAAGAAAGGCGTTGCGAGCTTCATCTTTGACCACTCAAATCAAGTAAAGCTTGTGCAGCTTCCTCAGCATAAGCAGAAGTATAGGCATTAAGGAATTTGGTCGCACTCGCTTTTAATCTCTCTTGCACATCGTCTTGTTGCACTGCTTCAAGATGAAGTTCAAGCTCTTCTGAATTAGCCGCATAAAGTGCACACTTAAACTCCTCAAAAGGAATCGCTTCATCTATAACAGGGTGACTCAAAATGATAAGAGGGCAAGAAAACTGGAGAGCATCGATTCCAAAAGTTGATTGTGAAGTAATAACAGCTCGAGCTGCCAATAAGTCTTCTGCTAAGCTGCTGGCTGGGTAATTGAGTTCGACTTGGGTTTGAACCGAAGCGTCAGCTTGTTCAATGACTGATCTTAAAAATGCAATTTGAGGCTCACCCGGATGAGGCCGTATCTTGAGCCTATAACTTGGCTTATGCTTAAGGACTTTAAAGGCACGCTCGAGTAGATCTTTTGTAACACTAGTAGCTACAGGTTGGGTAGCAAGCAAAAAGTACTTTCTCATAGCAGAACTAAGCGTATGTGTTTTCTTGGCTCTTGGGCTACCCGTCACTGCTAGTTTATGAGCAGGCACACCGTATCTTTCAAACCAAGTTTGACACCAAGGACCCCATACCCCCATGGTATCAGCAAGCACAGGAACATAGGCAAAGGCACCAACCACCGCGCCATGTTGAGCAACAACGGTTTTGATTTTTTTTTCTTTGGCAATAACGGTTAGTAATCGGGAGCTACGGTGTGAGTCAGAAGCCAAATAAATAGTCTCAGGCTTTACTTTATCAAGCATGCTTCTCATAGCAGAAATATCAACCATAGCTTGCAAAGTGTAAATCCCTCGCAATCTACTTAGCCCTAAATTCTCAATCGAAGATTTTTCACTAGTATATAGTTGCTCAATATCCGAATCACTCAAAGACCGTCTTTGAGATTGATATGTTTTTACTGCCTTAAGATTATTTGAAAAAGCATAAAACGCTAGGAGTGGCTGTTTAATAACGTTTTCATGAATAAAGATTTGGTCTGCAACTCGTTTTTCATAGTAAAGAGCTAAGCATCTAAATCCTTTAGTTGCAGCTTGCTTTAAAACAGCATTTAAAGTGGCAATCATAGCTTTATTATGAACGTCAAAAGAAAACACTAAATCTACCTCTTGCAGCTTAGATTTCCTTTGCAAACTTAAGCAGGAAAAGGCCCGAACTGTCCAGTCTAAATGCTTAGCTTTTACAAAATTAAGAACGCGTTCTTTCAAACTACGCTTAGTGACGTTAATAGATTTAAATCTTACAGGCAAAGCAAAATCATTCGAAATATTAGCAAGCCAGTCCCTCTCAAACCCAAAAAAACACAACTCCGAATAAGGGTGAACTTGTAAAGCTCGAGTAATAAGCATTTTTAGAATCTGGTAGCTCATCATTTCTTGGTATAAAAATAATTTAGCAGAGCTTAGAATCAGATGACTAAGATATTTAGCTTGTTGGGGGTCTAGTTCCTTGAGTTTTTCTAAGCTTCGCTCTGACCAATCACGACTAAATTCATCTAATACACGCCATTCATCAAGATTTAAAAGCGTTTCCGAATCATCCTTTTTGATTAATAACCAAGCATCTAAAATAAGGCAGTCCTCTTTGCATTGCTCAGAGCTTGACGATTGAATGTAGAGGGTTTTCATGTGTAACTCTTTAAACACTTTAAGGCTTCTTGTCTCAGTAAAATACCATAGAGAATAAAAGCTAGACTTGTTCCTAATGCAACACCGCTTAAGCCAAATCCTAAAGAATAAAATCCTATACTTAGTAAAGCACTCAGCACAATAGCAATAACTTGTACACGGAGGTAAACGATTTGCTTTTTAATACTATTTAACCAATTTGCATAACCTCCTACTAAACTTAAGCCGAGCAATCCAGGCATAAGGTAATAGGCAGCATTTAACCCACCTAAGTACTGAGGTAAGAACTGTTTTACCGCAAAAGGCAGCGCAATAAGCAACACCAACAGCATAACTAAGCTAACTATAAAAGCAACTTTAAGCTGTTCTTGAGCAACTTTAAATGCTTCTTTTTCAGATCCTGTAAGACCCAAAACCTTACTTATTTTAGGATAATAAAACTGCGAAATTGTAAGAGGAAAAAGGGATAAAGATCCAAAAACCATGATGGCTAAACCATAGTTCCCTACGGCTTCAGCGCCTAGAAAATAGGCAATAATAAGCCTATCCAGAGTCGTAAAGAAACTATAGGCCAAACCCACTAGTAAAATGGGAAAGCCTAACTTAATTAAGTCAAAAGCAACATCTTTTCTAAAGCCAAAGCTCAACTTTGACCTTAGAAAAAATAAAGCCAAGCCTATACCCACAAAGGCTGCAACGGCTGTGACTAATAAATAGCCGTTGAGGCCCCATGTTAAGCAAAGAGGAATACCCAAAAACAATAGTGTTGCCAATAACGTTTGCAATACAGAGTAATGAAAGAACATCTCAAAAGACCTCAATAAGTTTAGTAAGACCTGTAGTAACGTCCAAGCAGCAACAGCTAAGGAAAAACTAAGTACTAAGTGTATGCTTAGCTCAATATCTAAAAAAATGTTACGACTAAACAAGGCAACCACAAAACTCATCCCCCCTACAGCCAAACTACTAAAAAATGCAACAAAAACTGTTGTAGCTACAGTTTTGCGCAAAAACATAGCTTCTTTTGATCCTAGGTAATAAGGTATATTTCGATTAGCCCCATTGACAATGCCTAACTGCATAATCGGAGCATAAATAAAAAACAATTGCCATAATTTCCAGACACCAAACAGCAACGGCCCAATAACCGCCATTGTGATTAATTCAGTGATTAATCTAGCAGCTTGAAAAATAACGGTGGAAAGACCAAACTGCACAAGCGTTTTTTGCTGCCGCAAAGTGCTTAGTATTTTTACTAAAAACTTAGGAACGGACAATCTCCCAAGTCAGTGCCGTTCCTTTTTTAACAGCTTTTGAAACTCTCATGCCTACAACTAAATCTAAGTATTTAGGTGGCAATCCATAGCCTGGTCTAATGGCACGTACATTCTTATGACTAAGCAAAGTGCCTTCTTCAAGATCTTCACTAATATAAAGAGAGCGTCTAAACACTAATGATTTCATCTCTTTTTCAGTTGCTCCATAACTAATCTGACCTAAGCTCTGCCAAGCCCGCTCTGTTTCAATTACAAGAGCTTGCATTTCTTCTGGCTCTAAAGAAAAACTACTATCTACCCCGCCATCAGCTCGTCTTAACGTAAAGTGCTTCTCGATAACAGTAGCCCCCAGTGCAACACTTGCAACCGATACCCCAACGCCCATCGTATGATCTGAAAGACCTACTTGAACATTAAACAAATCTCTCATATGAGGAATTGTCAAAATATCAGTATTATCGGCTGTAGCCGGATAGGTGCTGGTACACTTTAATAAAATAATATCGTTGCAACCAGCCTCTCTTGCCGCTCTCACCGTTTCATCAAGCTCAGCAATTGTAGCCATGCCCGTAGAAATAATCATGGGTTTTCCTGTTGCAGCTACTTTGCGAATCAAGGGTAGGTCAGTATTTTCAAAGGAAGCAATTTTGTAAACTGGAACTTCTAGGTCTTCTAAAAAATCAACTGCTGTTCCATCAAAAGGCGTACTCAAGCAAATAATACCCAACTCTTTACAACGATCAAAGATAGGCTTATGCCATTCCCAGGGCGTATGCGCTTCTTGATATAAGTTATATAAAGAACGTCCTTTCCAAAGACTATTAGGATCTTCAATAAAGAATTCCCCCTCACTAATATCTAGCGTCATGGTATCTGCCGTATAGGTCTGAAGTTTTAGCGCATGCGCCCCTGTCTTAGCCGCAAGCTCTACAATTTCTAAAGCTCGATCTAAAGACTGATTGTGATTACCAGACATCTCTGCAATTACAAAAGGAGGATAGTCTGCACCCACGAAACGATCAGAAATACGAATAGCATTATATTTAGTCATAGCACTCCAAAGGGTTTATGATAAAGCCTTACTAAATGCAATATGTTCTTCTTGATAACCATTCTTTTCAAATAAGCGCCTTGATCTAGGATTGCTTACTTTAACAACAGCATTTATGACTGAAATACTCTGCTCATTTGTTTTTAACCAATATTCACCAGCACTCAGTAGCGAATTTCCAAGACCTTTACTAAGGTATTCAGGCGCTAAATAAATAGACACTTCAGCACAATTTAAGCGCCTATTTAGATCATATCGAATGACCCCACAAGCATTATTATCTAAATGAGCAATGAGTAAATGTCTATCCTCAAGATCTAAGGCACGGCTAAACCAAGCTTCATGAACTTCAAAATCAATAGGATCAACACTTAAAGCTGTCTGCCTAATCTCAGGAGCATTACGCCACACAAACACTCGCTCGCAGTCAGATATTAACGCTTTTCTTAATTTCAGTACAGGCTCGAGTATAACTTTTGCTACTCGCTGAACGCCCTTAGCATCACATAATGCTTGACTCTGTGATGAGAGCATTTGATAAAAAAATATATTTTTTAGACTCTGTATAGCTTGTTTAATTGCGTCACTATTTACGTTTTCAGTTTTCCCTAGGTAAAGCTGGTAACCTTCTAAAGCTAGTGCTTCGGCAATTGCCTGCTGATTATCAGCTGTGGAAATAACAATACTTGGTAACCCTAAACAAGCCCGCTCCCAACTTGTTGAGCCACCTGACCCAATCGCTAGATCGGCGTTTAACATTAGTTGCGCCATGTTATTTGCTTGAACATGAAGTCTCATATTTTCGATATGTCTTAGTGCTTCTTCTAAACTCTCTAAATAGGGATATGCACGACCTACAATAATATCTACTTCAACTTCAAACTCGAGTTGCTTGAGTGCTTCTATTGTTTTTTTGGTTTCGTTTGTTGCGTCACTACCGCCAAAAGAAACAAGTATCTTTTTTATATTGCCGTTTCGTTCTTTGAGTTGCTTTCTTGCTTCGCTGAATTCTTTGCGTAACAGTGCATAGGTGGGTCCTAGCAGCTGTCGGCTCGAGCTGGGTATTAGGTTGTCATAGCGATTAGCATTAGTATTGTAATTTTGGTCTAATAAGATGTCACAGTTGTGCTTTCTATCTGCAAGGTCATCGATAACAAGTATTTTTTTTACATAGGGCCTCATTTGGCTTTCCCAATGTTCAGAAATCCCATAGTGATCAACAATAAGCCAATCAACAACTTCTTGAGTTTTCAAAAAATCTAGGCTGGTCATTGCATCTTGCTGAGAGTCGAAGCTTTTCATGGCGGGTATTAGCTGAACTTGGAAGCCTTTTTGTTCAATCAAAGTAGCTAAATTGCCAACTAAGTCTTGACAGATAAAGCTTAGCTCTGCACCTTGCTGATTTAATTCTTCTGCGAGAGTCAAGCAGCGCATAATGTGCCCTGAGCCCAGTTCTACTGAGCTGTCTGCACGAATGACTATCCTCATAAGTCTTTTATTCTCCGTAGTGTTTTTGTTGAATATGAAGATTATGGCTTTGCCATTCAGGATGTTCCGAAATAAGGTCTAACACATTTTGATAACTAAAGTCTGGATTCTTTGGATAAAGCTGCTCGTATATCCAGCTAATGAGTTCATAATCTTCTTGCGTATCAACTGTCCAGCGCAAATCACTATGATCTTCTTTATCTTTAACATCCAGCAGTTTAAAGCGTTCAGGTTGTCGCCAAATAAAAGCTGTGACATGTTCACGATCAGGCTGAAGCGTGGCTTCTTGATAAGCTTTACTCAACACTTTAAAACTAAACACTTCTGTATCTAAGCCTCGAGGATACGTTCTTGCATGGCAGTTTGAAACGTAATCAACCTTAGTTTGTTGAAAACTAACAATACACTTATCAACCACTGCTGCTTCAATTAAAGGACAATCAGAAGTAATACGAACAACAATGTCCGCTGATACTTGCAGCGCAGCACCAAAATACCTTGCCAAAACATCACTCTCTGAACCTTGAAAAACCTTAATGTAAGGAATGCTGTTAGCAAATTCAAGTAAAACTAGGTCTTGTTCAGATTTAGGGATTGCCAACACAATCTCATCAGCAAGCTCACAACGCTTCAAACGCTCGAGTTGGTGTAGCAACATAGGCTTCCCAAGTATCGGCTTGAGAATTTTGCCTGGTAAGCGGGTAGAACCCATGCGTGCTTGAACAATGATGGCTACTTTAGACATTAGAGGATTTCTTTAACCGCCTGAGTTACACGTTCAATGACACTGTCGACATCATCATTCGTCATTCTTGGGTACATGGGTAAGGAGATTGCTCTTGCGTAGTAATCTTCTGCATTTGGGAATTGACCCTTTTTAAACCCTAACTCTTTGTAGTAAGGGTGGTAATGAACAGGAATATAGTGAACTTGTACCCCTAAACCTAATTCACGTAAGCGTTCAAAAAGGACTAGGCGTTTGCTTGGGTCTTCAGCAACACGGATAACATAAAGATGCCAACCTGATTCCACATTACTTCGCTGTGTAGGTAAAATAAGTTCTGATAGCTCAGCAAAAGCTTGGTCATAACTAGCAGCTATAGCTCTACGCCTCTGAATAAAGCTATTAAGCTTCGTCATTTGAGTCAAGCCTAGTGCACACTGAATATCCGTTATGCGGTAGTTAAACCCTAAATCCAGCATTTCGTAAAACCAAGGGCCCTCATTTTGCAGCATTTCATCACTGTTTTTGGTTATGCCATGCGTTCTAAAGCGTTTAGAGCGCTTATCAATTTCAGGATCATTAGTAACAATAGCTCCACCTTCAGCCGTCGTTACTGGCTTTACGGGGTGAAAGCTAAGTTCTGTAGCCGCAGCAAGCGTACCGACAGGTCTGCCTTTGTAGCTAGCACCTAAAGAATGTGCCGCATCAGCAACGACGGTTAAACTGTGTCTTTCAGCAATTGCATTAATAGGATCATAATCAGCAGGATGACCCGTAAA
>CAZWJZ010000105.1:0-13222 GCA_964634665.1 uncultured bacterium
AGCTTCCTTGAGTCTTTTTTTCACACTCTAATTCTCAATAATGGAAGCTCTTTTCATTGTTTTGTCCCGTACTAAATAAGGCAGCACAAATTTAAAGTTATGAATGCCCTACCGCATGTTTTTCTCTCAATAAGGCACAAGGTCAGTTTAAGACTTGGAGTAGAAGTGCTCTCTGCCTATGAATCTGGCAAACCTAAACCAGGTTTGCTCAGTTCACATCTTTAGGTTTTGGCGCAAAGCAGTAGGGGGGCTCAAGTCCGTCACTTTGCAAGGGACGAATCAACAAAAGCGCTGCTTTTGTTGATTCAAGTCGTAGCTGAATAAATAAAAGATCTTCATCAGATAAATCTAACTGTTGTCGTTTTGTTTCGCTGCGTAACCAGCTCAGGTCATTCATAGTTTTGCCTTTCAATCAAAACAGGTTTATGTTCATACCACTTTGTAACCAGCTCATATGCATGTCCAATTTGGAACATTGTCACTTCATCAAATGCTTTGCCGATAATTTGCATGCCTATAGGTAAACCTGCACCGTCAAAACCACAAGGTAGGGTCATCGCAGGATGACCCGAAAGGTTAAAATGTCGGGTTGCCCAGCTTGTATCGGGGGGTGAATTATCCCAGGCTTCTACCGTAAATGCTGTAAAGGGTAGTGTTGGAGTGATGAGGGCATCAACTTGTGCCATTACGTTCTCTAGGTCCTGCAACCATAAGGCTCTAATTTGACCTGCCTGCAAATACTCTGCTGAAGTAAAAAAAGCACCACTAGAAATACGACGTCTGGCTTTTGGACCGTATTCGGGTGCCTGTTTTCGTAATCTATATGCATGTTGTGAAAATGCCTCAACCATAACTAGGATGTTTGCTGCTGCTGCCAAATCCTTAGCCATAGGAAGATGAACTACTTTTAAGGTTGCTCCTAAAGATTCAAGCTGCCTAAGTGCTTGTTTTAAAGCTGAGTCCACAGCAGGCTCGAGTCCTTCAAAAAAATAATGTTCAGGAATACCAAGACTCATCCCTTCCAGACTATGTCCTAGTAAACTACTAAAGTCAGGTACAGCTTGCTTTGAACTACTTGGGTCTAACGAGTCAAAGCCAGACATCGCATTGAGCATTAGTGCGGCATCTGAAACGGTTCGAGTTATTGGACCAACACTATCCATTGACCAGCTTAAAGGAATAACACCATAGCGACTTACTCGTCCAAAAGTGGGTTTTACGCCAACAACACCACACATGCTGGCAGGCACACGGGTAGAGCCGCCAGTGTCGGTACCTGTTGTGGCAACAGCTAATCCTGCGGCGATTGCATTTGCTGAACCACCGCTGGATGCGCCACTAGAGCGTGTTAGGTCCCAAGGGTTTCGAGTTTTGCCAAAGAGATGCATATCACCACAGGCAAATTCAGTGGTGTTGGTTTTGCCTAAAAGTATCATGCCAGCTTGTTCTAAGCGCTCGACATGGGTAGCATTGAATTCTGGTACAAAATTAAGTAGGGTTTTAGAATGAGCAGTTGTGCGTATATGCTTGGTCTTGCTTATGTCTTTATGAGCTACGGGGATCCCGTGCAGCGAACCTCGGTATTTTCCTTCAAATATTTCAGCTTCTGCATTGCTTGCTGCAAGTAATGCAGAGTCCTTACACAAAGTGATATAGCTATTGAGATCTGCGTTGAATAGCTCTATACGGTCTAAGAGTTCTTCTACAAGGTCAACTGGTGAAATATCTTTGTTCTTAATGAGGGTGGCTAATTCTGTAATTGGTAAAAAGGAAAGCATTTTAGTTGAGGCGTGGGTCTAACACATCGCGAAGACCATCACCCAAAAGATTGAGTGCCATCACTGTGAGTATTATCCCTAAACCTGGAAAGAAGGTGAGCCACCAGGCGAGTTGCATAAAGCTGCGTCCCTGAGCAAGCATCAATCCCCATTCGGGTGTAGGAGCTTGCGCACCTAGTCCGAGGAAGCTAAGCGAAGAGCCAGCTAAAATTGCGGTTCCTGTACCTAATGCAGCAATAACAATATTAGGGGCAATTATATTCGGTAGGATGTGGCGAAACATCACTATGAGCTTAGGTGCCCCGACGGCCTCAGCTGCTTGCACATAAAGATTTTCTTTGGCAGATAAAACCTCAGCACGACTTATCCTGGCATACGATGGTATGGCTGAGATGCCCACAGCAATCATTGCATTTGTTAGTCCAGGACCTAAAGCGAAAACAGTTAAGAGTGCCAAAATTAGTGAGGGAAAAGCTAGGAGTACATCGACAACGCGCATAAGAAGATTGTCAAGATGCCCACCAATAAAGCCAGCTATAACTCCAATTGTAGTGCCACAGGTCATAGCGATACTGACAGATATAAGTCCTAGACGTAGTGAAATGCGAGCTCCGTAAATGACACGACTCAACATGTCACGGCCTAGCGTATCTGTGCCCATCCAATACTCATTTGAAGGTGGTAATAATGCGGCTATGGGGTTAACAGCCAGAGGATCAAAGGGGGCAACCCAAGGTGCGAAGATAGCTACTCCTGCCAGAATAAACATGAGAAATGCTCCTAACATTCCCCCACGATGACGAGCAAAGCGTCGTAAAATCTTTTGTAAAGGGCTTGAACCTTTTTTTCGTGCTAGGTTTGTTTTGGTAATAAGTGCGGAGATAAGTATTCCTCCTTAACTGTAGCGAATACGTGGATCTAAAAACGAATAGACTATATCTACCAGCAAATTTGCTATCACAAAAGCAATTGCAGCTAACATGACGGTGGCTTGTACTAAAGGAAAATCACCACGTTGGATGGCATTGGCAGTTAAAAAGCCAATTCCTTGACGACCGAAAACAGTTTCGACAACAACCGCTCCCCCTAAAAGGTAACCAAATTGCAGACCAATGATAGTTAAAACGGAAGCCATAGCGTTACGCATGCCATGTTTAATAATAACGGTGCTAGCCCGCAAGCCTTTAGAATGAGCCGTACGCATAAAGTCAGTGTTGAGAATCTCAAGTAGAGATGAACGGGATACTCGAGCGATGACTGCGATACCGCTAAATCCAAGCGTCAAAGCAGGCATGATTAGGTGTTGAAGGCTGCCTGTACCTGCTGCTGGTAACCAGCCAAGTTGTAGAGAAAAAAACATGATTAAAAGTAGCCCTAGCCAAAAATTAGGCATGGATACACCTATGAGTGCAATGAGCATTGAAAAGGCGTCTATCCACGAGCCTCTGTTGACAGCCGAAATGACACCTAGTGGAAGCCCAAACAAAATGGCAATAGCTAAGGCACTTAGAGTTAACTGGATTGTAGCTGGAAGTTGGTTGCGAAGCTGGTCTATCACTAGGCGATTGGTTACGATTGATTCACCAAAATCACCTCTTGCTAAGTTGCTGACGAAGCGACCGTATTGCACTATGAAAGGATCATCAAGCCCAAGCTGTTCGCGTAGACGAGCTAAGTCTTCAGCTGTCGCACCCGTTTCTGCCAGCATGGAATCAACAGCGTCACCTGGAATAATGTACATTGCTGCAAAGACCAGAAAGGAAACGCCAAACAGGACAGGAAATAGTGTTAGCAGACGTCGCAAGATGTAAGACCACATAGTGCTTTTTCCTCCTTAGTAAAAAGGTAGGGGGTTGTATCCCCCTACCAATTAGCTGTTTTTTATAAGCAGTAAATTCCTACTATTCTTCAACGTAAGCATCATAAAAATAAGGTGCTTCACCGTAAACTTCGTAAAGTTTTATACCCTGCACTTCATTGCGAAAGGCATTAATTTGCTGTTGATATACCGTTGGTAGAACAATGGCAGTCTCAAGCAAATGCCTTTGAATATCCCCATAAAGCGCTAGACGCTCAGTGGGGTCACTCATAGTTTCACCAATTTCTAGGAGAGCGTCAAGATCAGGGTCAGGCATATGTGTAAAGTTCCAGCCTGTGCCTATATTTTCCGAATGGAATAATGTACGCAAGAAACCAGGGTCTTTAAAAATCCAGGTGAGATGAGCAATATTATGATCACCATCCTGCCTAGCTTTTTGAATTGCGCCTGAATCAAGCTCTTGAATAATTATGTCCATACCTATGGTTTTTAGTGTAGCTTGCATTAGCTCGAGGGCTCTTGTAGTTTCTGCGCTAGGGAAGCCAATGTAAACCAGCTCAGCGCGAACGCCATCTTTAACTCTAATACCATCAGCACCTGGTACCCAACCAGCATCATCAAGTAATTGAGCAGCTTTTTCTAGATCGGTAGGGTACATTTCTTGCAAATCTACAAAGCCAGGATTAGGGGAGGATAAAACTGACCCAAGGTGAGTTACATGTGTATTAAAGTAACTAATTCTGTTGATTTGTTCAGCGCTAGTAGCATGTAGCAGGGCTTGGCGAACTGCAAGATCATTGGTGGGGGCTTTAGAACCATTTACAATTAAAATGACTCCGGTACCAGGCAAGGTTGCAGATGCAAGGTAGGTATCTCTATTGTTTTCTAACTCAGCTACACTTTGTGGTGGGATACGCATAGCGGCGTTAATTTCACCAGTACTAAGCGCAATTACTCTAGATTGGTCTTCGGGAATTATTCGGAAAGTGACCCGATCAGGTCTGGCTACGCCTTCGCGCTCAGCACGTGGGTAAGGCCAGTTATAGTTTTCATAAGGTTCAATTACAATACGGTCACGCTCAATCCATTCGACAAGTCTAAATGGACCAGTCCCCACAGGGGCACGCTTAAATGCATCTGCGTCTTCCATGAGTGCTGTAGGTGAATGGGGACCGCCTGCACGCCAATCTGATAGCGCAAACCAAAACGCAGGGTGTGGCTCACTAAAGTTAACCTCAACCGTCAAGTTATCAATAATCTCGGTACTTTCATATGAGCCCAGATCACCAATTGCAGCACGACTGGCGGTGTCTGGATTAACAATTCGATCAAAGTTAAACTTCACAGCTTCAGCGTTAAGAGCTGTTCCGTCATGAAAAGTCACATCAGGACGAAGCTTCATTGTGTAAGTCTTGGCATCATCTGACATAATGACTTCTTCAGCTAACCAAGGTAGAAACTCACCCTCATCTGTCAGATAGAGATAGGTGTCAAAAATATTGGCCGCGACTACCAAGTCATAACGTGATGATCCCACATGCAAGTCAAACATGTCAGGTTCGCGGTTCATTCCGTATAGAATTTCACCTTGAGAAAAGGCGAAGCTAGAAACTAAGGCTGAAGCAATAAGAAGTAAAGCAATTGTCAAACTACGTTTAAGCATTTTTAAAGTGTCCCTTCTGAAAACTTGATTGAGTCTATTTGCTGGTGCTTTTGGTTTAGTTATTACAAGAGCAACACCTCCTTTGTTAAGACCTGAGAGTGTGTAGGAAACTTAGCCACGCTCCCACGCTCCCCATGCAGGCTGCCACAAGTCGATCAAAGTTGAATAGGCAGCGTAAGCTTCCTGCATGTCTACAGACTCGAGCGTGACGGTGTCGTCGTTAAGTAGGTTTGCTCCAAGGGCTCTTGCAGCAGATTCTGCGGAGCCTGTTTCCTTGAACTGCAAGCGAATGTTTACTGGGACTGGTGGTACGAAAGCTTTTAGGGTCGGTGCCTTTTGCAGGGCATTGATGACTCCCTGTTTGAGTAATGTTTGGGCTTTTTTAGGGTGCAAACACTGAGCAGCGTAGCGACCTAGGGCTTTTTTTACAATGATGCCTTCACACTCAGGTAGTTCCGATTTGGCCTCCGCAATAGTCAAGTCATCCCCTGATACCATCACAACAGGCACACCAAAGTGTCCAGCTAAACGGGCATTTAGACCAATTTCGCCCACTAGGCTTCCATTAAGCCAGAGGTTAGCTATTGCCTGACCGTGCGTTGTATGACTTAGCACACCTGCAGCACCATGCCTTGTATGATATCCAATTAGTAAAACAGCGTTAAAAGAGGCATCTAAACCTTCGAGCTGTCCTAGCCTGCGCGGTGATCCAATTACAATTTCAGCTCGCTCATCCATGTCAGTAAGGATTAAGTTACGCATTCCATTTCCGCCATGTGAATCACTCACAACTACCGTGCTTGCGCCACCCTCAAACGCCGCTTCAATCACGGCATTAGCTTCGGAAGTCATAAGTCTACGAGCTAGTTCATAATCATAGCCTTTTGGACTGGTGTGTTCACGATGGACGATGCCAGAGCAACCCTCCATATCAACCGAAATGTATACACGCATCTTTAAATGTCCTCGCTTTCCAATGTTACACTTTGACCTGTTTTGGCAGATTGGTAAATTGCTAGCGCTAACTCAAGACTTTTTAAGCCATCCTCTGCTGTAACCAGAGGATTTCTGTCTTCTTGAATCGCACTGATAAAGTCTTGAGCCTGTCGGGTAAAATTGTAGTGCGGGCCCCCCTCTAAACTATAGTTTTGGGTATCAATATGTTTGCTAAGCGCGTCATTACTAAATTCAATCCAATGGCGGGTACGTAGACGCAGCATGCCTTTAGTTCCATAAATCTCTGTTTCCCAGTGGGCAGGTTGCGCTCGGTATGAGGGGGCATTAGCAGATAAAGTAGCGGATGCCCCATTTGCAAAGCTAAGGAGGGCAGAAACACCCGATTCAACCTCTGTGTTAGCTAAACTGTATGTCGTTTCGGCATTAATTTTAATCACTTCGCTGCCAGTCAACCATCGTAGGCGATCAAGGCCGTGAATAGCGCTATACATCAGCACTCCGCCACCAGCAATGTCCGCTTGATTCACCCAGTCAGGAAGGTGGGTACCCCGTTGACCGTTCATAGTTTCGCGTAACGTCTGTGGCTGCCCCAACCAACCTTCACCGAGCCATTGCTTTGCAACTAGTAATTCTTCTCTAAAGCGATGGACAAAACTGATGCTCAGTTTAACGCCTGCCTGCTGACACACCTCGATGATTTGTTTGGCATCTGTAAGGTTGGTAGCAATAGGTTTTTCCATGAGCACATTGATACCTCGTTTAGCTGCTTCTTTGGCAGGCTCAAGGTGCATGTTGTGCGGTAGACTTACAACAAGAATATCTAGGTCTTCCTCAAGCATTTTTTGCCAATCCGTAAAAGGTTTGGCTTCAAACTGCGAGGCTAACTTTTGTGCTCGAGCCTCTTGTAGATCGGCAATGCCAACAAGTTTCGCAGTTTTGGTGGCAGCAAAACCCCCTGCATGCCGCTCACCTGCCTGACCTGCGCCAATAATTCCAACGCGTAATACTTTCATTCTCTAGGCTCCTACGTTTGTAAAAATCTGGAAGTCTCTGGGGTCTGTCAAGATGGATTGGCCATGTTCCACCATCAAATGACCCTTTACAAATACGGTGTTAATAGCTTCTATAAGCTTTAGGTCGGCTTCTAAGTCACCGTTTACGATGACAATATCAGCTTGCTTAGTAGCTTCTAGACTACCTGCTTTGTCTTGTATGCGTAGGCATTCAGCTGCGCGTATCGTCGCAGCTTGCAAGACTTGTTCCTTAGTGTCAAAGACTCCAAACTCAAGTAAGGCTTCCATTTCAGGCAAAATAGCGTCATGTGGCACAACTGCGCTACCGGAGTCAGTACCAAAGGCAAGTTTGGCACCTGCTTTTCGTGCGTGTACCAGACCCTGATGTCGACCACTTTCTGTCAGCTGATGTGTGCGGCGGTCGATAACACTTTGCTTCATGCCCCACTCGTGACCTTTTCTAGCCTGTAGAACAACAGGGGATAGGGTGGGTACAATCCAGATATCTTGATTAATAATGGCTTGAAGTAAGGTATCACTGTAATTACCACCGTGCTCTATACAATCAACACCTGCCTTAACGGCCTTATCAGTCCAGTTGCCAGCATCGGTGGTTATAGGTAAACCCTCTTGATGTGCTTGGTCAACAGCTGCATTAATTTCTTCTTGAGTGTAGCCGTGTGCCATTACCTTGATCCAGTCCGTACCGGCTTTGGCCTGCTCACGGACAGCACGACGAACCTCATCAGGACCATCAGCTTCGCGATTACCCCACCAGATGTGCCCGCCTGTGCGGCAAACTGCACGTCCACAAATATAAACGCTAGGACCAGGCAAAAGTCCCTCATTGATAGCTTGTTGGGCAAAGAATGCTGTGTCATGAACGCATGCTAAGTCACGAAAGGTGGTGACCCCTGCTTCGACAGCTGCCCTTAAACCCCTAGCTGCTTTTATGTATCCCAAAGGGCCATCAAAACGAGTTTGTTTCTCCAAATCAGAAAAGCCGTCCCAGGCTAGGTGACCATGCAAATTCATAAGGCCAGGCAGAATTGTTTTGTCGCTTGCATCTACGAGCTTATGGGAGTGAAGTGTAAGCTCCTGATCAAGCGCTATGATAGTACGTCCTTCAATTAATATGTTTTTGTTTGGTTCAAAGCTACCTGTTATGCTATTAAAACGTTTACCACCAGTAATCAGGGTTGTCATAGCTAGCCTCCTGTTTAAGATCTACGAATGGGAAAAGCTGAGGGATAAAGCTGATCAGCATTGCGACTTAGCGGGTCTCTAGCTACCAGTCCTTGTTTATAAGTGCTCCAGGTTTGTTGCGCCTGCTGCAACAAATCATCTGCAACTAGGCCTAGGACCTGCCCTGCTTCAACGACAGTTTGACCATTAACAATTACGGTTTCGGTGTCAGACCCGTTGGCGTAGTGTACGAGTGCTTTAATGGGATCATCGACTACTCCAATATGTAAAGCATTAAGTTTAAAGATTGCTATATCTGCTTTTGCCCCTGGCACTAACTTGCCTAGGTCGTCACGCCCCAATGCTTTTGCGCCACCTAATGTGGCGGCGTTAAAAACGGTGGCGGCACTGGCCGATTCCGGATTATTATCAGCTAGCTTCGATAATATAGATGCAGTACGCATTTCACCCAACATGTCGGGAGGAGCAGTATCTGTACCTAGGCTTAGATTGATGCCAGCATCCAAGTAGCGTTGGAAGGAGCGTAAATATATACCGCGGCGCGCAAAAACCACTGGACAGTGAGCAACATGTGTACCTGAGTCAGCTAATAGTTTTAAATCATCCGCTAGATCACCACCGCCAACACTAGGATGCCCTCGTAAAAAAATAGCGTGGGTTAGGGTTAGTTCAGGTCCCAGAATGCCCAAGTTCGCAAGTCGCTCAACAGGGCTTAAAGTGCGTTCTTCTAAAAGTCTTTGAGCTTCATATGCATATTGCGCAAAGTGTGAACGAACGCTAACCCCTAAACTTCTTGCTGCTTGACTGGTCTCTTTTAGTAAGGCATCTGAACAGGAGTCAGTTGTATAGGGAAATAAAAAGGGCTGAATTCGATCATCATTTAGCGCTCTTAGATTTTCCACAAGACGAAGTCCACGCTCTAAGCCTCGAGCTCCTGCTTCATGATTATAAACAGATAAGGTTTCGTCACTTTCTGGGTTGTAACGACTGTGATCCTGAAAGTTATGCGCGAGGTAGGCTCTGGCACCAAGTTGTTGAGATGCTTCTGCAAGTGCTCTTGGTTCTATTTCGGGGTCATCATAGCGTTTACTTGCCATTGTTGTGACATTACAAAAAGTGGTTGAGCCGTGGCGTAATAATGTAGCTACAGAAAATCTTGCTGATAATTCAAATGTTTTGTCATCCCATAGGAAAGTGTTGTCTTCGAACCAGGCTTTTGATTTGGGAAAACCCACCTTGCCGACATCAATCCTGAGAGGTTGAAGGTCTATATTGGCTATACAGTGTAAATTAATTAAACCAGGGGAGATGAGCCTGCCGGGTGCTTGAATAGTTTGGTCAACAATTGGACATGCAGGGTCATTAGAGAAGCCTACGAAGGTTATTTCCGACGCTTCAAAAACAACACACCCATCCTCTAGTATTTCATGACTTGTACCGTTAAAGGAAACAACATAACCACCTTGAATTTTCGTTTTCATTAGACCTCACTTTCAAAGTCAGTCTCAACTAGGGGAACGCTTGGTAAAATGTACTTTTTTCTTAATCTGATTCTTGAAGACGTTATAGGTTGAAAATGAACTTTGCCTATCGGAGTACGTAAATGATTCAGTCATAGTTAAGAAACGACTTAGCGCAGCTCAAATGAGGGCTCAAAGAAAGTGTTCATACTTTGCCCCGAACTATCCCAGCCATGCAAGGTTGATTTGACTTTTAGGGATGCCTGTTGGGCTGCCTGACTAACTTGGGTTTCATCCACATGCAAGCAGCGAAAATCATCAACCATGGTTTTACCACCAATAATTACTTGTTTTACATCTGCCATAGATGCAAAGTAAACCATGCAACGAATAGGGTCATCTTGTGCACTTAAGGCTGGTCTATCTAGGTCCAGCACCATAATGTCGGCCTTGCTGCCAGGTGCGAGCTTACCAATATCATTTCGTTTTAAGAACTTGGCAGCGTTTACCGTTACCGCGTTGTAAACCTCTTTGGCTGTTGAGGTAGCTGCTCTTCCACCTGCCACTTTACCCATTATTGCTCCCCAGCGCATTTCGCGTAGGATGTCATCTGGTTGAGTATCAGTGCCAAGGCAAACATTGACACCTGCGTCTAAATAGCGAGTTAGAGACATTAGATAACCACCATGCATCGAGTAAATCCATGGGCAGTTAGTTACTGTAACGCCGTAGCTTGCTAGTGTTTTTAGTTCGGCATCACTAAGCCAAGGGCCACCATTATGACCGCGTCCACAAAGTGCATGGGTCAGCATCACATCGTCACCCAAGAAACCTAAGTCATCTAGATACTCTGTGGGTGTGGCACCGTTATGTTTTTTGGCAATTTGCTCAAGCTCGAGCTGTGACTGGGAAAAGTGCATACGGATCCCAACTGCTAAGTCATTGGCGGCTTGGCGGGTGGCTTTTAGCAACTCGGGCGTGACTTGATCGCAAGTGTAGGGGAAAAGGAGACCGTTAATTTTACCATCAAAACTGTTTTGATACTTCTTGATAAAGTCAATATTGCGTTCGAGTCCTCGAAAGCCTTTAGCTTCATCCCAGACCCAACCTATTGATCCGTCTGCCTCGACATACTGTGCGCCTTCCCGAAAATGATGTGAGAGATATGCACGTAAGCCATAGCGCACGGCGGTTTCAAGATAAATTTCGGGTTCCCAGACTGGGTCGTCCCAACGCTTGAAGACCATTGCCGTGATGCCGCAAAATGTGGTGACTCCTGAGCGGAGCATAGTTAAATAACTGTGCTCCGCTGATGTTCTTACATCTGACGGGGTAAATACTGGTATTTCTTCAGGATCAGTAACCCAGCTTTTGGGTCGGTACATACCACGTTTTTTTTCCTGGTCAAGTAGCAGTGGGTGAATGCCTGAGTCCATCAGCGCATGCATATCAATTAGCCCTGGGCTAACTAGGCAGCGAGAGGCATCAATTATGTGTTCTACCTCGCCTTCATATTGCTTGCCGACATAAATAACTGTATCCCCTTCAAAAACAAGTTCGCCATTCTTGTAAATGACATGTTCTTGTTTTGACGAGTCAAAGCCAACTACATAGCGCCCTTTGATTTTTGTCTTCATATGCTTTTCCCAATCTATAGGCTTGATGGAGAATCTTGTTTTCGAAAAGGTAGGATGTTGTTTTTTAAATCTGAATTAAGTTTACTGTTAACAATAAACTTAATTCAGATTATATGTTTGTATTAACTTCTTTCGCAAGATTTTAGGACTTGGTATGCAGTTTTTTAAGGTTGTTAGCCTACAAATCCTTTACGAAAGAGCTAAACCTTTCTAGACCTTCTTCAAATTGCGGTGAAGCCTGCATTAAAGAAGCACGCAGGTAGCCATTGCCAGCAGTTCCCATGACTAGCTTTGCCTCTTGACGTAAACGTTTAGAAAAATCCGAACTATTTAAATTTGTTGGGCGTATATCTACTGCTATATAATACGCTCCCTGAGGTTCTGCATAGGGGAGGCCTGACGCATCTAGTGTTTTCATCCATAGCTTCCTGCGGCGATCATATTCTTGCAAGATTGGAATAAACCAGTCTCTGGGTTGACTTAAGGCAGCAGCAGCTCCGTATTGGGCAATAGAGTTTGCACAAATTGTCATGGCGTGGTGAAAAGCAAGCATAGCTTCACTTAACTTAGGTGGCGCGACGATATAACCAACGCGAACACCTGTCAAGGCGTAGCCTTTTGAGAGACTATACAAACTGATCGTTCGTTCCCGCATGCCGGGCAAAGTTGCCATACTCACGTGCTTGTGATCATCAAATAGGTAGTCTTCATAAATTTCATCTGAAATTACGATTAAGTCTCTTTCAATGGCTAGTGCTGCAATTTGTCTCAAAGTTTTTTCAGGTACGACAGTTCCTGTCGGGTTATTTGGTGTTACGATTAAAAGGGCCTTGGTTTTTGGCGTTATTGCTTCAGAAAGTGCGGCTACGTCTATCGTAAAATTTGATTCAAGGCTGGTTTCTACTGGAATGAGTTCGGCGCCCATCATTAAAGCTACTTCGCTATAAACACCGTAGTGTGGTGTAGGAGTTATAATGTTGTCTCCAGGGTCTAGTAAGGTCATAAGAACGGTTACCAGTGCTTCTTGAGCGCCGCTGGTTACTAAAACCTCTAGCTCGGGGTCAATGGTATAGTTATTTTGGTGTTCAATTTTTTTGGCAATAGCTTGCCTGAGCTCTGGGATACCTGCCCAAAGCGTATATTGAATTTTTCTTTGCTTAATAGCATCTTGCATGGCCTCAAAAATAAAATCAGGTGGATTAAAATCAGGAGTTCCGCTTCCCATATTTATAAGTCCAGGGATGACAACGGAAGTTTGTCTGCTAGTATGAATAAGCTTGCTGCGCTGGGCTAAGTGTTTGCTTGTATCCATTAGATTTGCTCCAAAGACTATTTTTAGGTCTATGCTCGTCTGATAGTTAAGTTTTTTTATTCAGTCAGGAAACGAGTATTTTTTTAAAGGTTACTTCTTAATAGTTATATTGGTCCTCATTTTCATTATTGAGTTCTGTAATTGAATTAATTAAATTCTTCTACTATAACTCAATAAAGACACCTTAATTTAGATTTAGACTCTTTTACAATGCTTGACTTTTATTTAGTATCCCTCGTATATTTAGTCAACTGTTAACAGTTGTCCACACAACATTAACTGGTATTTGCGGTGTTGTCAAGTACGAAGGAGAGCAACTTTTTTAGTAACCACTTACCCTGTAGCAAAAAAGGATAAAGTGTGAAGAGAGATGAAAC
>CAZWJZ010000106.1:0-5927 GCA_964634665.1 uncultured bacterium
CTTGCTCGAGACTGCCAGAGCCATCAAAGCTGCTCTGCCCGACTCGGTTCCACTACAAATCAATGCCGGTACAGCTATGGGCGAAGCCACCACCATGCAAGGCTACTTCCCTATGCTTTTAGGTACGGGTCACTTTTTGACAGATGAAAATAATAAGTGGATTGTGCGCAGTCAGGGCATTTTGGACACGCTTAATCTTTATAAGACCATTTATGTTGATGAAGCTTTAGGGGATGCCCGTTTGCAGCTTTTGCAAGACGGTCGCAATCAGAGCTTTGCAAACTTCCGTGATGGCAAAACCGCAATCTTGCTCGAGGGTGACTTCTTTTACCGTGGACCTACCGCACCAGAGCAGGAGTTTGCTGTTGCCAACCGCGATGAAGTGATGGGCTGGGCAAAAATCCCGGCGCAAACCCCGGGTGCTGGTTTCCGTGGGCAGGATTTTAGCACCATCTCAGGTGGTACAGGTTTTGTGCTTAACCCCAATACTAAAGAACCTGCCTTAGCCTGGGACTTACTGGCAACCATGAATAGCCAGGAAGGACTGATGGCAGCTCAGGAGATTCAGCCACGTATTCGCATTCGTGATGATGTGCCTGTACCTGATAATGTTTTCTTGACCGAAACGGCAGCTGCTTTAGCTCCTTTAACCACGGCTCGCCCCAATATGGCGGTTTACCCTGAGATTTCTTATCAGGCTCAGCTGATGACCGAGCGGGTTATTTCTGGTGAAATGTCACCAGAAGAAGCCATGGACGCGTTTGCGCAGGCTGTGACTGACCTAGTCGGCGCGGACAATGTTGTAAGTCTACTCGACTAGTATTTTTCTGCTCAGGGCCTGAACGGCCCTGAGCAGTCCACAGAGGTTCAATCTACAGGGGTTCAAGGTGCAAAAACGCAGTATTTTATCCTTAAGCGCAGGGCTAGTTTTTATGTTGCCTGCCGGACTATTTGTTTTTTTCTTTATTATTTTACCCTTTTTCTGGATTGCTGCAGTAAGTTTCACCAATCGTACTTTGACAGGTCGAACTGCGGTCAATCCTGAGTTTGTTGGCTTTGCCAACTATCTTAGGCTATTTGATCCCGAGCGCTTTTTGCGTTCGGGCGAATTTGGCGCGTCACTGCTTATTACTGGGCAATTTGTCTTTTTTTCGGCGATTATAGGTCAAGCGCTACTTGGTTTAATCCTGGCCTGGTTTTTCTTTAACAAACGCGGCTGGGTGCAAAGTACCGTGCAAACCTTAGCAATTGTCGCCTGGATCATGCCCGACGTGGTCGTTGCCTTTGCCTGGTTCGCCTTTTTGAACTACGAGGAGGGAACGCTCAACCAGATTTTTTCAGGACTGGGTCTTGGTCGCCCAGACTGGCTTTTGGGTTTACCCATGGTCTCTATTATTATGTTTAATATCTGGCGCGGTACGGCTTTTTCTATGCTGCTCTTTTCATCGGCGCTGGGCTCTATTCCACCCAGCCACTTAGAAACGGCATCAGTGGCTGGCGCAACCACCTGGCAAAAACTGCGTGACATTATTTTTCCGCTGATTCAAACCCATATTGTCACTGCGCTTATTTTAATTACCCTCTGGACCTTTAACACCTTCACACCCTTTTTGCTGACCGGGGGTGGACCTGCCTTCAAGACAGATGTCGTGTCGATTTATACTTACCGCGAAGCCTTTCGTTTTTTTCGCTTTGGTCCGGGCAGTGCAGTAGGCATGGTCATGATGCTGATCAATCTGGGCTTTGCCCTAATTTATCTAGCCATTTTGCGGCAAGGGAGACATAAAGCATGAGCCTGCGCGAGATTATGCAACGTATCTTTTTTTATGCAGGTAGTGTGCTTTTTGCCAGTTTCTTTGCCCTGCCTCTGCTCTGGCTTATCTTTGCACCCTTTAATCGTCTGGCGAACTTGTCAGTGCAGCTACCACGTGAACCCACGCTAGCAAATTTTGAACGGGTGTTTGCCAATACCTTTGCAGTGAGAGCGTTGGTACAAAACAGTGTCATTCAGGGTTTAGGTGGCATGGTGCTGGTCACGCTATGTGCCACTCTGGCAGCTTACGCACTCTCGAGAGCCCGTATTCCTGGTACCGACCTAATCACTTATGGGCTAGTCCTTTTTTCTTCGGTGGTAACCGGTACAGCGGCAATGGTCCCAATCTTCTTACTCATTTTTAGGCTGGGACTGATTGACACGCATCTGGGGGTCATACTGGTCTTTACCGGTGGCTTATTGCCCGCAGCTATTTTTATCATGCGTGATTTTGTCGATTCAATACCGCGCTCCTATGAGGAGTCGGCGCTGGTAGCGGGTGCAAGTCCGTGGCGGGTCTTTCGAGATATCGCCTTACCAATCGTAAGACCGGGCATGATGGTGGTTGGAGTATGGGCGTTTGTGAATATCTGGGGTGGCTTTTTAATTCCCTTTTTGCTTCTGCGTAGCCCTGCCAAAATGCCAGCCTCGGTAGCGATTTACTCTTTTTATACCGAGGCTGGTACGCCACTGGTGACACTCACGGCAGCCTATTCACTCCTCTATACTCTGCCAGTTCTGCTGCTCTATTTGTTCGTGAACTGGAAGTACGGCTTCAGGTTTTTTGGAGGCATCAAGTCGTGAACCACTATTTAGCAAAGGCTAACGATGTGGGAGTACAGACCAGCACGCAAGCGGGTTTTGTTGGTAAATCAGATGATAACGGTTGGGGTGTTTGATGGCGAGTCTCAAGTTTCAAAACATAAGTAAGCTTTTTGGGTCGGTGGCAGCCGTCGATAATGTTTCTTTTGATATTAAAGACGGTGAGTTTATTTGTCTGCTGGGTCCTTCGGGCTGTGGCAAGACCACCTCTTTACGCATGATTGCCGGGCTCGAGCCTCCTAGCAGCGGTCAGATTTTTATGGGCGACAAAGACGTTACCAAAACTCCCCCTAAAGACCGCGACATCGGCATGGTTTTTCAGGACTATGCGCTTTACCCGCACATGACCATTGCCGACAACATCACCTATCCGCTCAAAGTTCGAGGAAGACCGACCGAGGAAAGACGCCAGCGTGCTCAGGAAGTTGCCCAGAGTTTGCAGATTGAGCATTTGCTCGAGCGTCGCCCCGGACAGATTTCTGGCGGTCAGCAGCAGCGCACCTCAGTCGCGCGTGCCGTGGTGCATAAACCGCAGATATTCTTGTTTGATGAGCCTCTAAGCAACCTGGATGCCAAGCTCCGGCTCGAGGCGCGCAGCTTTCTCAAGCATTTGCAGCAATCCCTAGGGGTAACCTCAATTTATGTCACCCATGATCAGGCAGAAGCCATGGCTTTAGCCGACCGCATTGCAGTCATGCAAAGTGGCAAAATTGTGCAGATGGCAGCGCCCCTCGAGGTCTACCGCAAACCTGCTACCACCTTCGTTGCCAATTTTTTAGGCAGTCCTCCGATGAATCTGCTCAAAGTCACCTTGCAGCGCAAGGCGAACAGCCTGACCTTTGCAGCAAACAGCTTTAGCTTAGACGCTTCTGCCTTTGCGAGTTTACTCGAGCCTTTTGCCGATGGCGCAGGCTTTAGTCTGGGTATTCGCCCCGAACATTTGTACTTAAGCTCAGAAGCTAAGCCCTGGAGTTTACCGGGTAAGGTCTACGCAACTGAACCGCTGGGACCTGAAACCCTGATTACCTTCAGTGTTGAGGACAGCCTGGTCACTGCCAGACTCTTTGGCGATGAAGCGCCTGAACTCAACGACACAACGCACCTGTGTCTCGAACCAAGACATCTGCACCTGTTTAACGCTGAAGGTTTGAGGTTAGGATGATTCACTTTTCCGCTAAGCTCGAGGCAAAAGATGCCAGCAAGCATTACCTCTACTTAGCCTTTGATGTTCCTCCGGGTGTAACGCGCATTGACCTTCATTACAGCTTTTCCGAAGGGAGTATTCTGGACTTGGGTTTGCTTGACCCAAGCCTTCAAGCTTTTCCCTCGCGTTCTGGTTTTAGGGGCTGGAGTGGCAGTGCCAGACGTGAGGTTTTTGTTGCTACCAACGAGGCAACCCCTGGCTATATTCCAGGTGACATCGCAGCAGGAAGCTGGCAGATCATCTTAGGACTTGCCAAAATTGCCCCACAAGGTTGCAGCTATGAGGTCACGGTTAGACTTGATGATAGTCCTAGAAGCAGGCTCGAGCCTGTACAGAACAAGCCAGTCAGCAGAACTGGAGCTGGCTGGTACAAGGGTGACTTGCAAAGTCACAGCTACTACAGTGATGCTCGGGGGTCTGTAGAAGATTTGCTCGCCGTAGCTAAAGACCGTGGCCTAGATTTTCTAGCGGTGACTGACCACAATACTCACAGTCATCAGCGTAAACTTACCGAGTTAAACTCGAGTGAACTGCTCCTGATTCACGGTGAAGAATTGACCACTTATAAGGGTCACGCAAATGTCTGGGGTATCGAGGGCTGGGTCGATTTTCGCATTCATAGTAACCATGACTTAAACCTCATTATCCAGCATGTCCATAGCCGCGGCGGGCTTTTTTCGGTCAACCATCCCAAAGCCTTGCCCAACTGTTTAGGCTGTGACTGGGACTATGACATCCCACCACAAGCCGATAGCCTAGAAGCCTGGCAGGGACCATGGGCACTTAGAAACTGGGAATCCCTGGCGCGTTATGACGCCTTTCTCCAGACAGGTTGCCGCTTGACATTGGTGGGTGGTAGTGATCGGCATCAACCAGGTTATCCTGACACCGACCCTGAAGTTTTACACCTTGGCTCCCCCACAACATTTTTAGAACTTGAAGAACTTTCGCAAACTGCTGTGCTTAAGGCAATTGCTCAGGGGCGGGCCTTTGTCAGTGAAAGCCCTGAGGGTCCCAGGCTCGATCTAAACCTAGGCGAAGCCAGAATGGGTGACACGGTAAGTGCAGGTCAAAGCTATGAGGCAAACGCTCGAGTTTTTGGAGCAATGGGTGACAAACTTTGCTGGTTGAGTGGGGCAGGTCTTGTTCGTGAAACGCTTATTGAAACTGATGATTTTTGTGACAGCTTTATCTGGCAGGCGCAGGGGGCTTATTTGCGTCTTGAAGTAGTTGCAGACGCTTCCCTTAGCCGCATAAAGCAAGAACTCGAGGACTTTCAAAGACACCCGGAGTTCCCGGGCTACTTAAGCGTAAAAGATATTCTCAGACACCCCTTTCGCAGGGCGCTAAGCAATCCGATTTATATTTTGCCCGGTCTTAATGAATAGCTTATACCCGCTCGGTTTAATTCTTTAAAGAATTAAACCGAGCGGAACGAGAAGAATCAAGCTAAGAGCTGCTTATTTCATTAAGGAAATTATCGGAATCTGTATTAGCTTATATTTCCAAGACATTTTGCGTCAATCATTTACTCATGACTTCAACACAACGTATCCGAATTGCAATCGTGGGCGATGTTCATCAGGGATATGACCCTCGTATACATATATCTGAAGCCTTAAGCCATAGCTCGAGCGTCCTTGGTTTAGAGGTGGAAACACACTTAATTCCTTCTGAAAGTTTAACTCAGGGAGTATCTTTTCTAAGCGAATTTCATGGACTATGGGCAGCACCGGGCAAATATGACCGGCATGATCTAGGACTCGAGGCGATTAAATACGCCAGAATCCAGCAGCTTCCTTTCATTGGAACATGTGCGGGTTTTCAGTATGCCGTACTAGAATTTGCTCTTTCTCATTTTCAAGATTCCACCTTAGAACATCCCTATCATGTTACCCAAGAAGACCCTAACCTTATTGTGACGCCCCTTGCCTGCGCAGTACCAGGACAGGTCAAAGAAATTGAGATAAGCCTGCTCAACCCCTTAACCGTTTCCTACTATCAACTGAGACAGGCAAAAGAGTTGTCACCCTGCAAATATGGCATTAATCCAAAATACCTAGAAGCGCTCGAGCTGGCTGGATTAAC
>CAZWJZ010000106.1:5937-13130 GCA_964634665.1 uncultured bacterium
CGGTAGCTGCCAAAGACCTGGATAAAGAAGTTAGAATCGTAATTTTGCCCCAACACCCGTTTTTTTTAGCAACTCTGTTTATGCCCCAACTTAAGTCAAGTTACGAATCCCCTCATCCCTTAGTGAGCGCGTTTTTAAAGGCTGCTAGCTTAGCTGTTTAGCGGTTCCAGTCGAATTCTAGGGTCTAGCAAGGTATAAAGAATATCGGTAGCTAAATTCACCAGATTAAAAATTAGCGCAAATAGCATAACGGTTCCCTGCACCACCGGATAATCCCTGGCTTTAATTGCGTCGACCACCAGCATACCCACGCCTGGCCAAGCAAAGAGCGTTTCAATAACGGTTGCACCCGTTAGAATTTCCGCCAAACTTAATGCCACAAGGGTAACAAAAGTCGCAATGACATTGGGTATAACATGCCGTAAGCGCACACGCCATTCCTGAATACCTTTACTTCTGGCAGTTCGCGCATAATCGCTGCTCAGATCAGAAAAAATGCTATTGCGCAGCGTGCGCATAAGTACACCAGCTGTGCCAAAGGCAATTACCATGACTGGTAAGACAGGATGACTAATGGCGGGTAACCACTGAAGTTGCACAGCAAACAGCAACAGCATTCCTATACCAATAGACAAACTGGGTACAGAAATAGAAACGACAGTCCAGCCTGTAACCAGGTAATTTCCAGGTCCTTCTGGAAAAAGCGTGGCAAAAATAACCAGCGGCAGTGTGAAAGCTAAGGCTAGAATGATACCCCAAAAAGCCAGAACCAAGGTTCTTGGAAAAGCGCTGCTCAGCATATCGGCAACAGGAACTTTGTAACGTAGCGACAAACCCAGGTCACCCTGAACAGCACCTTTGACCCAGTGGAAATACTGCACCATAATAGGCAAATCAAGACCCAGTTCACGTCGTAAAAGTGCCTCTTGATCAGCTGTTAGCGAACCCTGAATTGCCATTGTAGTAACCACATCACCTGGAATAATGCGAATCAGAACAAAAACCACCATAGAGCTAGCTAAAAGAGTCAGAACCATGAGGGCCAAACGGCGAACAATATAAGCAAAACTCATCTTAGCTTCCTGCGGCGCATGGCCTCTCTGGCTCGAGGGTCAATACGCGCCTGTAAGGTATCTGAAATAAAGAAAAAGCCAAGGGTTACTATAGCCAAAGCAACAACAGGTACTGCAATAAAATAGGGAGCATTGTAAATGTAAGGGAGTGCCTGGGCAATCATCCTACCCCAACTGGGTTGCTCGGGTGAAACACCAAGTCCAATAAAGGTTAATCCAGCTTCAGCAGCCATCATGCCAGGTAACACCAATGAAGCCTGAGTAAGAATGTCTTGCCCAATATTGGGCAAAAGATGCCTAAAACCAATTCGCCAATCACTTGCCCCTAAGGCTTTTGCTGCCAAAACATAATCCTTATTCATTTCACGGAACATTGCGGCGCGGGAAATACGGCTAAAGAGAGGAATTAAACCAATACTTAAAGCAATTATTATTGAGCGGGTACTAGGTGCCAGAACAGTAATGAGAACCAGTGCAAAAAGCGTTCCAGGCATAGATAGCTGTAAATCGACCAAGCGCATGACAAAGGTATCAACGACACCCCCACGAAGCGCTGCAACTACACCAAGGAAGCAGCCAATGGGAACCCCTATTGCTACAGTGAGTAGGGCAACCATAAAGCTAATGCGTCCGCCGTAAAGCAAACGTGAAAAAAGGTCGCGGCCTAGCTCATCGGTACCTAACCAGTAAAGATGGTTGGGTGCTGAAAGGCTGTTTTGAATATGAAGTTCGTTTGGGGGAAAGCGTACCAGGAAGGGGGCAAAAAGGGTTGCCAATCCCGAAATAAGAATAATCGTTAAGCCGAGCCAAAACCAAAAATTCCAGAGCCTTGACCCAAGATTTCTTTTTTGTTTTACAGTTGGTTGTAGAGCGGAGCGTAGCATCTGGTTACCTTTATTGAAAAAAACAGGAGGCTTTTCAAAGCCTCCTGCAAGTCAAGGTTTATTGTTTCTCAGTAAAGGCAATTCCGCCTTCTATCCAGTGAGCAGCAGCCGTTCCACCCAGGCTATACCCCTCAACCTTGTTGGACATCGCAATCAGACCTGGGCTGTGACACATGACGGTTGTGTAAAGATTATCCATTACAACTTTCCAGGCGTCCAGGTAAAGTTGTTTACGCGTTTCATCACCGGTGGTTTTAAAAGCTTCGTTAACCAGACGGTCATAGTCTGCATCATTGACATTGCCCCATAGACCAGGATTAGGACCATCAGAGAGCATACGAACATAACGAAGGGCAATATCAGCTCGAGCGCCTGAACCAGCATAGTATAAGTCCCAATCATCATTCTGAATGCGAATTTCAGTAGCGGTATCGTCTGAAACCTGCAAATCCACCTTGAAACCAAGTTGCTCGAGCTGGGAAGCAACGACCTGAGGCACGGTAGGATTGGTGTTCACCGGCATGACTATCGTGTGTTCAGCTGGGTTAACACCTGCTTCGGCAAGAAGACGACGCGCTTCTTCTAAATTGGGCATGCGGTAGGGATCTAGCAAATCAGGGTCTTCATAAAAGCTGCCTGGGCCAGCCATTTGGTTGCTTATTATGGCGTAGGAACCAGAAGAAACTGCGCAAATCTCCTCTTTATTTAGGGCATGAATAATGGCTCTACGAACACGAATATCATCAAAAGGTGGTCTCGGATTGCCATTTTGAAAAGATACAAATGTCCAGGATGTATAAGGCGTTGTCATAATCGAAAAATTTGGATCATTTTTTAGCGCTTCGGCTTGAGTTACAGAGATACCTGTAATGTCAATGTCTCCCGCACGCAGAGCTAAGGACGCGTCGCCTTCAAGAACCTTCAGGCTTAAGGCGTCAACTTTTGGCAAACCCTCTTGCCAGTAATTCTCGTTACGTACCAACTTCAGTTCAACTTTAGGTTCCCAGCTATCCCACTTAAAGGGTCCTGTGCCAATAGGCAGGCTAATGGTGTCATCCCAACCCGGAGATTCTGGCGCAAGAATCCAGAGCTCGGAAAGCAGTGCCAAAAAGGGTGCATACGGCTCTGCTAAGCGCACGCGCAACGTCAAATCATCAACCACTTCAAGCTCGCTCACTCTGGTAGCCAAGCTATTTAACCAGGCGCTCTCAATTCTGGCTACCCGCTCAAAGTTTGCTTTGATATCTTCTGCTTTTAGCTCGCGACCATTATGAAACATAGTGCCTTCGCGAAAGGTAAACAAATAAGTGCGGTCATCTTCGATACTAAAACTCTCAGCCAGAAAGGGTTTAACAACGCCTTGAGCATCCTGACCAACAATGGGTTCAGCAAAGATAGGATGGGTGGTGATTGTACCGGTTTGCCGGTGAGAATCAGCTGTCTGAATATTGCCCCAACTTGTAGTAATAACGCTTTCATTTTGTGCCGTAGCACTGAAAAATAAACTAAGAACGATAAGGGTAGAATTTAAAAACCACAGGTATTCCTTAAAATGAGAATGTAACATCATCTCAATTTCCTCCATAATCGGTGTCTGCCCAAGTTGTCGCGAACAAGTGGATAGCGTTTTATACAAGATGAGTGTAGGCGCTTATTGTCAGAAAAGTATCAGATCAAAATCACTAAGCGCTACTCGCCATTCAGGCCATGTAACCAATTGAGATTATCTTTAAGCTTGACCAGATCAAGTTCATCTTTAAGCTCATAAATAAAGAAGCCCTGGTAGTTTATATCTCTTAAAGTTGCCATAAGCGCAACCCAATCAATATTGGCAGTACCAGGTAAGGAATGGTCGTGTTCTCCGGTTGAATCATTGATATGCAAAGTGAGAAGTTGCTGACGCGCGTCACGTGCTGCTTGCACCGGATCATCGCCGCGAAAGGCGTGCGCTACATCAAGACACATACCAACTGCTGGATGTTCAATCTCACCGATGAGGTCTTGTAATTTTGCAACCTTGCCCGACCAACGTCCAGGCAGGTTTTCAAGCGCAAGCTTAAGCCCGGCTTGCTGAGCATAGTCAGCAATTTTTCTAACGCCTCCAATAACCTGATGGCGTTTTTGTGGGTTTTCTTGACCGTCTTCGTCATTTAAGTCAAGGTCATGTGTGAGCAAAATTTTTGCACCTAAAAGCTCGAGCGCATCAACAATGCGGAAATAGTTCTCAACGGTTCTAGTGTACCAGCGAGGCTCGAGATTCATCAGTCTAAGTCTTGGATCATGCCATGCCAAATGCGTATGCACAGTCGCTACGACCAGTCCTGCATCCCGGCAGACTTGACCTGTTTCTGTTAACCAGCTTGCTCGTAAATAATTAAAATTAGGATGATAATCGCTAATTTCTACCGCTGATAAACCAGCTTCTGCCAGAGCTTTAAAATGCTCTGAAGTTAGGGCTTCATCTTTCCACCAAAGGGTTGACGCAGCATTCATGATTTGCCTCCAAATTTGCTAAATAGCTAAAAAAACTGCTTTAAAGCCTCATAGTTGTGTTGAGCTTCAAGTCGCTTTGAAGCCTTAAGCCACATAGGAACCTGTTGTTCAAAGCTCGAGCCGTGGGTTCTGACCTTTACCTCAGTACGAATATCTTCATATTCGCCAAAAACCGTATGCTCGTCTGCCAGCACAATTAAATCTCCAATGCGGTCACTGGGTAGATTTAATTGGTCATGTTGCTCTTTGAAATAGACCTGATGAATACCGTGCGCTTCTTGCAAGCAAATGTTTGCTTCTTTAATTGCTTGTGCGTCCTGAATGTAGAGGTAAGCGAATCCACCTTGGTTATTATGATGGACGGTATATCGGTCTTTAATAGCAGGAATAAATAAAGCAGGAATATCCTGACGGGCAAGCAACTTCACCAGATCAATTCCTTGCGTCTTATCATTCATACCGTGGTCAGCGGTTATACACATTTGCAGATTTGGGTAATCCAGCAAGCGCCCAAGCGCAGCGTCTAGCGCTTCAATGTAGCAAATAGCTTCTTCGTCTTCAGGGCGGTAGCGATGCATGACATAATCGGTTGTACTTAAATAAACTGTGTCATAAGGAAAATCATCTTTAAGCAAATGCTCGAGCGCTTTAAATAACCATAAACTAACCTCTGCCGAGTAAATTTCCGGCGCTTTGCCTATAGCAGTGATTAGGTCGTGTGTAACTGCTTCAGCCGAAATCACGCGCTGGGCTCCCCGCCCAATCATGCGCGAAAGCTTATCTTTTGCAACCAGCACCAAAACCCGACCATGTTCTGCTAATTCGCCAAGGACAGGTTGACGCACAAAATCAGGTTCTTCCATATAATGTCCGTGCCCGTTGCTATCGACAAAATAATTGCAGCTAATACCATGTTTGTCAGGTGAACTAGCTGTTACAAGTGAGACGTTATTGACATTGGTAACCGAAGGTAATGCGCTCGTTACCAGCTTATAATCATAATTCTCAGCGATAAAATCTAGGTTGGGGGTATGGGTTGTTCTAAGATAGTCTGGATCAAAACCGTCTATACAAACAAAAAGTTTTACAGCGTGACTTAAAGCCATATCATTCCTCTTTTGGGTTTTGATCTTTTCTATTTCGTTAAACAACCCCAACTTAGTCAATTTTTGTCAGGAAAGTATCATTGCAACCTTAACACCTAGACCACAGTGCTTACGCCACAGAATCTGGCGCAGCAAACCTCTGAAGCAAGAATTTTCTAAAAAATGTCAACCTTCTGTGATTTAAACAATCTTAGGAAAGCTGATTAAGTAGCTTAAGCATGAGCCTGAAAGAGCTTCCCGGTTTGTGAATTTGGTTCACTGTTCCAGTTAAAAAAATATCCTTTTCCGCTGAGTAAAAAGCGTAAGCACCCGATAAACCCGAGTGCCCGATTAATTCAGGCAAAGGCTTAAAAGGTGAAAATAACCGCGGCAACTTAAACCTTGCGAGTCCAACCCCATACTCTAGAGGGAAAAAAATTCGCTTCCAGTGCTTCATTTCTGAGAAGTAACCTACTGGAAATAACTCCCCTCTAAAAAATGCCTTGATAAAGGTCATGAGCTCAGCTGAGGTTGAGACAATGCCGCCATCGGCAGCAAATGACGTCATTGCCAGAGGAATTGGGAGCGGCTTGTCTTTAAAATGGATTGTGGCAGGCAAGCTGTCCTGGCTATCTGTATAGAGATAGGTTTGCTTTAGGTTTAAAGGGTTAACTATATATGCGTTTAAGCTAGCAGCAAGCTCGCTCCCTGTCACGGTTTCAATAAGCTTGCCAAGGAGCTGGTAATTTGTATCTGAATAGAGCGCCCTCCCCTTTTGCCCCGGCTTAAAGGGAGGTTTCATGGTCTTCACGTCATCTATAACTTGCTCAAAAGACCAAGCTTGGTCTTTGCCAGATGTCAGTTCATCTTGCAAGCTTTTCCCACTGGCTCTTTTTTGTTGAAAATAGTCTGGCAACCCCGAGGTGTGCGCCAGAAGCTGTCTGATGCTTATAGCGCGCCCGTAATCTCGTCCTTTATAGACGAACAGGCCGTCCAGAATGGAGGCATCAAAGTAGCCTGAAATGGCATCATCAAGCTTTAATTTCCCTTGCTCCCTCAATTTCATAATAATGGCTGTGATATAGAGCTTTGTCGTGCTGGCAATGAAAAACTGACTCTCGGTTTTTAGATTTCCGGCAGCGCCACTAAAGCTAAATGAATGATCGCCTTTTTCAACGCTGGCTGAGATACCAAAAACATTCTTGGTATCAACCGTTTTGTTCAAAATTTCTTGAAGCTTGACTCTAGCTTGCGACATGTTATTTTTGCTCCTTGGTCAGATTTAAATCAGTTATTATCAGCTTAAACCTCTTAGGTCAGCACAACCTCATGCTTAAGTGGCAGCCAGTTTTAGCGCTAGTAAACCCGGATCAAGGCAACATGACCAGCTATTTTGAGGTTCATGTACGCATTGTCAGGTCAATGTCATTGACAGATTTATGACACGACCTAGCTATATTTAGCTCGAGCTTGCTTTTAAATACATTTGCTTACAGCAAGCCACTTAGCAATCTAAGGATGGATTCATATGAAAAAATTATTAGCTCTTTTGCTTTGCCTCAGTGCTTTTGTCCTCGCTCAAGACAAAACTGACTGGCCCAAAGAAATCACCTTTGCCACCGTTCCAGTAGAAACTACGCAAGATGCAACCAAAAAGA
>CAZWJZ010000107.1:0-2560 GCA_964634665.1 uncultured bacterium
GCTGGTCTTTTAACGATTGCATCTGGCGTTTTGTTTGGGCCGTTGTGGGGCGTTATTTATACGGTGATTGGTAGCAATTTGGGTGCTAGTTTGGCTTATCTTATTGGGCGTTTTTTTGGTGATGGCCTTATAGATATTAAAGAAAGCGATAAGGGTATTGGCTCTTATGTCAAGCGTATGCGGGCCAGTAGTTTTGAGACGATCTTTATTATGCGTCTTATCTTTTTGCCTTATGATTTGGTGAATTACTTGGCGGGTTTGCTGCGCATTAATTACTTAGCTTTTATTACGGCTACTATTTTGGGTGCACTTCCTGGCACTATCTCTTTTGCTCTGTTTGGTGCTTCAACAGGGCTTTCAGAAGGTACACCTAGTTTTGATTGGCGCGTCTTGGCTGCCTCTGTTGGTATTTTTGTACTTAGCTTAGTTATTTCACGCTTAGTGAAACGTAAGGAAAAGGTGGCTTAAATGAAACCTTATCATACGGCTATTATTGGTGCAGGTTCAGGTGGCATTACGGCGGCAGTTGGGCTTGCTGGTTTAGGTAAACAGGTGCTGTTAATTGAAAAACTCCATGTGGGGGGTGACTGCACCAATGTGGGTTGTGTGCCTTCTAAGTTACTTATTCATTTGGCTAATCACATGCAAGAGGAGAAGCTTAGCCCTGCTGAAATCTTAGCAAAAGTTCGTGAAAAGCGTGATCACTTGCGTGATGAAGAAACCGAGTGGCTGCAAAACGCTAAGAATATTGATTTAAAAATGGCTGAGGCTAAGTTTTTAGATCCTAATACTTTAGAGCTAAGCAAACCTGACGGTTCAACAGAGCAAGTTAAAGCGGATAAGATCATTATTTCTACAGGCTCAAGAGCTGTCAAATTTCCTGTTGAGGGTTTACCTGCTGAGAAGCTATTAACAAACGAAAGTTTGTTTGATCTTGAGGCCTTAACTAATCATTTGGCCATTGTAGGTGCTGGCGTTATTGGTGTTGAAATGGCCTTTGCCTTTAGTAAACTTGGTGCTACAGTCACACTTATTGATTTGGCCCCTAGAGTTCTTAGTGTTTTAGAGCCTGAAGTTTCTGAAGTCATTCATGAGCGCTTAGTTGCTGCTGGCATCACGGTGATTGTGGGCGCAAAGGGTACTCATTTTGATGATGTTAGTGAAACACTTTTTCTAGATAAAAATGGCAAAGAACTTAAAGTTGAGGGCGTATCTAAGGTTCTACTAGCCGTAGGTCGCATTCCTAATTTAGATTTAGATATGGAGAAAGCTGGTGTTGAGTTTACTAAGCGCGGTATTCCTAGCAATACTGTGGGTCAAACAAACATAAGCCATATTTATGCTATTGGTGATGTCAATCTGAATTCAGCTTTTACGCACTCTGCTAATGCTCAGGGTAGGCGTTTGGTACAAAAAATTGCGTTTCCTTTTTTACCAGCAGGCAAAGAACCCATTTACCCTAGTGCAACCTTCTCTAGCCCTGAAGTTGCCCAAGTAGGCCCGAACTTAGCTCAACTAGAAAAGAAATTTTTAAAAGGTCTTATTAAAACCTATCGAATTGACTTAAAAGATACCGATAGGGGCTACACTTCTTTTTTAGAGCATGGCTTTGTACTTATTCACGCTATGGCTTTGACAGGGCGAGTGTTATCTGCAACCATTGTGGCACCAAGTGCTGGTGAAATGATTCCTATTTTGACTCATGCTGTCAATGGTGGCCCCAGCATGTATAAGCTAGCAAATCTTGTTTTTCCTTACCCAACTCTAGCTGAAGGCATAAAAAAAGCAGCCAGCAATTACGTTTTTGCAACCCTACCCAAACTACCGCAAGAAGCCTTGACTTATATCATAAAAAGATGGCGTAAAGTCGAAACAGCAGATGCTTAAGGAGCACTTGAGCATGTCAGTGATTCAGCTATTCAGCGGGTCAGCAGATCAGCAGGTCAAGGTATTTCGAAAACCCATCACAGTTCTTTTTATTTGCACTTGGCTTTTACTAAGTAGCGCATGTGCACAGACAAAACTCGAGCTTTCAAGTCCTGCCATTTGGCTCGAGTCTGGTACTTCTAGTGTGGCTGTCTTAACAACTTCGGGGGATGTTTTTAGCTTTGATGGTAGTCAATTAACACCTTTAGATAGTGGCTTTCAAGGCGATAGTCTTGTTGCTTGCAATGATGGCTTTATAGGCATTAAAGATGGCTTTATTCGCTATGCAGGTAAAGAAGGCTTTAGTCCTGAGGTTGCTTTGCACGCTCGAGTTTCTTGCTTGACTGACGCTAAGATTGCTGCTTTAGCGAGTAATGCGAAAACGCTTTATTTACTTGATGAAAACCTCAATATTTTAAGCGAGGTATTTGTAAATGCCTTGCCTGACGCTGAGATTATAGCAACTGACTTAACTGGCAATGCTAAAGAAGAGTTAATTCTTTTGACCACGCCTAGTACAAGGTATCAGCATGCTGTTTTAGGAGACGCCATTGAGGCTGAAAGCGTAACCGTTTTTGATTCTGAAACTTTGGCAGAGCTTGCTAGTTACGCTTTAGATGAGCCCTTTGTCTTT
>CAZWJZ010000107.1:2570-13106 GCA_964634665.1 uncultured bacterium
TTTCATCTGCTAACCGAGTGGGTCTTTTAGCAACCACAGCCTCAGCTAGCACAGGGGCAGGTGTTTTGTTTCTAGAATGGATAGATAACACCTTAGAAGCAACGGCTCAATCCGATTTTATTGGTACTGGGTTTCGCTGGCTGAACTTATTTAGCTCTCAAGAAGGCTCAGCTTTTGCCATACGCACACCCCACATTGGTGGCCCTTTACAACGCTACACGCTAGAAGAAAACAAACTACTGATTGATGCCTATCAATTAAGCATAACCAATCATGTGATACGCTCACGCAACCTTGATTTAGCCGTCATGCTACCCAACTCGAGTTCAGAGAAGCAGCTTTTTGCCTTTCCAGACCAAAGCCTAAGAAGCATCAAAGTCATCGTTTGTGAAGCTGCCTGCGAGGTACAAAAAGAGTACGCACTCGAGTCTCGCTTAAGTACAAATCTGACTTATCTTGAAACAACAGACGGTTTAACTGTTTTGGCTGCAACTGAATCAGGCGGGCTCTATAGCTTTCCAGTTGAACTCGAGTAGTAGCAAATTAACTTTGCGCTAAGGGCGCAAAGTCTGTTCCTTGGGCTTGCTCTAAAACATTGACAAATTGCATAAGCTTTTCGTCATGCATGGCAGGTGCTAAGAATTGCATGCCTACAGGCATCTTGGCTTCTGCTGTGCCTGCAGGTACGCTTACCGCAGCTATGCCCGCTAGGTTGGCCAGTACAGTATCTATGTCATCTAAATACATAGATACTGGGTCAGCTCGTTTTTCACCTAAACCATAAGCAACACTTGGTGCCGTGGGGGTGAGTAGAAAGTCGTAGGTTTCAAAGGCTTTGCTTAATTCGTTGGCTATGAGCCTGCGCACCTTTAAGGCTTTACCGTAGTAGGCGTCATAGTAGCCAGCTGAGAGAGCATAAGTTCCTGTAAGTATGCGTCTACGGACTTCTTTACCTAAGGTTTCACCCCGTGATTTTGCCATGACTTCAGCTTGCCCCATAGCATTTTCGCCGTGGCGTTTACTGTAAACCATAGCGTCGTAGCGGGCTAAGTTAGCGCTTGCCTCAGCAGGTGCAACAAGATAGTAGGTGGATACACCATAGGGAGTACTTGGCAGCGAAACATCTGTAACTTCAGCACCTAAATCTTTTAGTAAGTCTTTGGTTTTCTTTAAAGCAGCTAATACGCCTTCGCTGTTTCCTTCTTGAGAGAGCTCGCTCACCACCCCAATTTTTAGCCCTTTGAGGTCTTGTCTTGTGCTCAATTCTTGTATAAAGGCAGGTTTATCTTGCTCAATGCTGGTTGAGTCTAGCGGATCGTTGCCACCCATGACATCCATAAATAAAGCTATGTCTTTAGCACTTCTTGCTACTATGCCCACTTGGTCTAACGAGCTTGCGTAAGCTATAACACCGTAGCGAGACAAGCGACCGTAAGTGGGTTTGAATCCTATTACGCCAGTAAAGCTGGCTGGTTGTCTTACTGAGCCACCTGTATCTGTACCTAGCGCAACAGGCACAACGCCTGCGGCAACTGATATAGCTGAGCCACCAGATGAGCCGCCAGGAACTCTTGAGTCATCCCACGGGTTTTTAGCAGCGCCAAAAGCTGAGTTTTCGTTACTACTGCCCATACCAAATTCATCTAAATTAGCTTTCGCTATGACTATTGCGCCCGCAGCTTCTAAGCGTTTAATGACCGTTGCACTATAAGGGGGTACAAACATTTCTAGGCTTTTCGAAGCCGCTGTTGTTCTTATGTCTTCGGTACAAATATTATCTTTTACCACCACAGGCACACCTGCTAAAGAACCCACTGTTTCACCTTTAGCTATGCGTGCATCTAGTGCATCGGCGGCCTTTAAAGCAGCCTCATCTGCAATGCTAATAAAAGCGTTTAGGCGAGCTTGAATCTCGTGTGCTTTGGCTAGAGATGCTTCTATAACAGCGCGTACTGTAAGTGTTTTATTTTTAATGTCTTCAGCAATTTCATAAGCAAACTTCATGCGGCAAAGAATACCAGAGATTAGCCCCATCTAATGCTTAAGGCTCAACAGCTACTCAACTCGAAGCCTAAACATGATGCTTTCTTGACCTATCCTTAGCAGCTAATACGGTAGGCTTAAAAGCATGAGAAACTACCTCGAAACTGCCCTCAATGCAGGTAACGCTGCAGCTGCACACATTTTAGAAAGCCTCACTGGAACGTTCACCATCTCTAGCAAATCAAACCCTCGAGATATTGTGACGCAAGTAGATGTCGAAACTGAAGCACTCATTCGCAGCATCATTTCAAAGCAACACCCTGAACACAGCATGTTAGGCGAAGAAGCAGGTGAAACAGGCAGTAGTGACTACCGCTGGATAATAGACCCCATAGACGGAACCAACAACTTCGCCAGACGAATACCCCACTTTTGCGTAAGCATAGCACTCGAGCTTAACGACTTAGAGCATACTGGCGTTATTGTGAATCCTTCTTTAGCTGAGACCTATCATGCTCAAAAGGATGCAGGTAGTTTTAAAAATAATGAGCGTATTAAGGTTAGTAATTGTGAGCACTTAGAAAGCGCCTTTGTAACCATGAGCTTTAGTAGTCAACCAAAGGATGTTAAGTTTGCCAACCCCATTTGGGAAGATTTACTTAGTAAATGCCATGTTGCGAGGCGCATGGGTAGCACAGCGTTAGAGCTCGCATTTGTTGCTGAGGGTCGCTCAGATGCCTTTTTGGGGTTTGGTCAAAACCATTGGGATTACGCAGCAGGTATTTTGCTTGTAAAAGAAGCAGGTGGTGTGATTGACTTGCAAGAGAATGGCAAAACCCTTATAGCCGCTTCATCAGCAAGCTTAGCTGCTGAGTTAAAAGCGTTAATCTGAGAACAGGTGAAAGCATTGAGCAACGAGCAATGAAGAAAAAGTCAAGAGGTTGAATATTGGCTTCTCACTTCTTACTCCTATTTACTCTCTTAAGTAATTTTCTCTTTTGTCGGATTCTGATTGTACTCATCTGACTTACCGGGCGCTATGCTTAGGTAAGTCCAGCTTTCACCTGCAAAGTGTTTTGCTAAAAACACAATTTCACCAACATGATAACTAAAGTGCGATAACGAGCGAACGAGACACTCTTCTACACTCAAGGGTACCCCTCGAACGCTCACCATTTTAGCTAAATCATCATAATCTAAAGGCCAAACATTGGCTTCTAGAACCACCCAAGCTTCATCCCAGAAAGTCATAAGCTCAACTCGAGTTAAACCTGTTACATCAAATTCGCTTTCACGGTTTCGCCATGGTTTTTCACCATCTGTAGTTAAAAAATCAGTAAATCTTGATTTTAAATTACCACTTAGGTGTTTAACAATTATGGCGATTGAATTGCTTGTTGGTGATAGCTTTTTGAAAAAATCTTCATCACCCACTTGTTCTAGTGAACTCATAAGTAGCTTGTAATAACGCTTGTATTCTCCTTCAAATGCTGGCATACCTATCTCCTTAGAAAGCTTTACTCAAACAGCTTTAGCTTAGCAAGCTGCAACTAGGACCAAGACGTTATATTACGCAAAAGAACACAAGGCACGCCCTAACGAAAAAAACTTATATAGTGTTAAAAATGTGCCTATCGCAAGTTTTCTCTTTACTCATTCCTGTCAGAAAAGTTAGCTTATGACAGCACTCTTCCCGCTTATTTCTTTTACAATTGTTATGTCTATTACTCCTGGTCCAAATAACATTATGCTGTGGGCGAGTGGTGCCAATTATGGTTTTAAACGAAGCTTGCCGCACATGCTCGGCATTAGCATTGGCTTTGCTAGCTTATTTTTACTGTGCGGCTTGGGTTTAGGTGCCCTTTTTGAAGCGTATCCTGTTATTCAAACCGTTCTTAAAGTTATCGGCTCAGTTTATTTGCTTTACTTGGCTTTCCGTATTGCTACAGCTTCATTTGAAGGAAAAAAAGAGGCAACGAAGCCCCTTAATTTTTTTGAGGCGGCTGGCTTTCAATATGCCAACCCTAAAGCATGGGTGTTTGCCTTAACCACAGCGAGTAGCTTTAGCTTGCTTGGGTCTAACTTTATTCTAAATGCTCTGCTGATTTCTTTGGTGCTCATGCTGGTTAATTTTCCTTGCATTTGTGTCTGGACTGCCTTTGGTACGGCTATTGGGCGATTTTTGAGTAACAAGCGTGCCTTAATGAGTTTTAATTTTGTTATGGCTGCCTTATTGGTCGCAACTATTCTGCTTATATTGTAGACCTAAGCGCAAACCTATATTAGGTTTTGCAACTCACTAAACTCAATAGTGCATTTCAGGCAGCTTGCACATGCTTCTGTTTTAAATCACTTAGCTCACACTAATACTTAGTTGACGTAAGACTTAGTAAAAGGCAAAAATATAACTTTAAAACACGAAAGCCTAAGAAAGGTCAAGACGTTCAATTGTTTTCTAAGTCACAAAAGAAAATAAGGAAATTCGCACAAAGTACTTTCTTTTCGTTAGAATAGCTTCATGTTTGATGCCGTTGACCAAAAAATCTTATCCATACTACGTAAAGATGGTCGTGCAAGCCACGCCATGATTGCCAAAGAAGTAAGCCTAAGTGCACCCGCCATAGGCGAACGCATACGCAAACTCGAGCAGCAAGGTGTTATTAAAGGTTACGCCGCGGTGTTTGACCCTGAGATTTTAGGTTTAAGTATTTGTGCTTATGTGGCCATAACTCCGCAACCACGTAATCCTGCAGCTAACTTAGTTGAAAACTTAGGTAAACAACCTGAAGTTGAAGAATTACATGCTGTTGCCGGTAATTATAGTTACATTGCCAAAGTTCGTGTCGCAAATCCCGAGAAATTAGATGAATTTCTTGATAGGCTCTTTATGATGGACGGCGTAGAACGCACCCAAACTACCATGGTTCTAAAAACCAACGTCGAACGCAACATGCACTTGCCCTTTGAAGCTGCCTAAGAAAAAGGATTCATGATACGACAACTCAATAGCTATGATATAGAGGCTTTAGCATGGTTACGCCGTGTCGGCTTCTTTCATCAGAATGACCCTAGTGACCCTATGTGGCAAGAGGTTTACGAAAAAACAGCTACTTACTCACTAGGATATTTTGCAAATGATGAGCTCGCCAGTGTGCTTGCTTGCTTTCCATTTAAGATGCAGTTAGGCAGACAAGAAGTCAAAATGGGTGGCTTAGGCGGCGTAATTAGTGCCCCTGAGTACCGCAGGCAAGGCCAAATAAAAGAACTCATGAAGCTCACCTTAGAGCAGTTACGCGAAACAGAAACAGCCTGGAGTTTACTTTACGCCTTTGACCCGCTTTACTACCGTAAATTTGGTTGGCAAAGCGTAAGTTGCGGCTTTAAGCTCGAGTTTCCTGTTCAAACCTTATTTAGGGGTGCTGCACCAAAGGCTAAACGCTTAAAAAATACTGAGCTTGAACTTATAAAACCCATTTACCGCAGTTGGGCAAAAAACTATAACTTCATGATAAACCGAAATGACAACCCTAGAAAGCCCTGGGACAGCCTTATCAAACAAGTTTGGGAAGACCGAGAACAAAGCGTTTATTTACTAGAAGATGCCTACTGCCTACTAGACTTTAACTATGGTGACCCAAACAATATGTTAAGCATAAAAGATTATGCATACTCGAGTGCTTTGGGTCGTGAGAATTTACTGGCCTTTTGGGGTGCCTTTTACGGTCAGGCAGACATGATTAAGCTAGTTATGAGTAAAGATGACCCGTTATTTGCAGATTTACAACCTGAGTACACTAAGCCTTACTCCGTACTGCAAGCTCGAGTGGTGGATGTCGCGTTAGCTTTAGAGCAGTTGGCTTGTTCTAGTGAGGCATCTTTTAGCCTGAAAGTTCAAGATGCTTTTTGTGAGTGGAATAATACGTCGTTTCAGGTAGAGATGTCTGAAGGTAAAACTCAGGTAACAACATTAAGCACAACCAATGTCGATTTGAGTTTAAGCATTAATACTTTAAGTGGCTTGCTGAGTAATAACTTAAGTATTTCTGCTGGTTTTCAGCATGGTCTGTTAAAGGGTTCTGAACATGCTGCTACAGAACTCCTTGGTTTGTCTGCTGGTTTAACAAGTTTCATGTCACCTGCTGACTTTTTCTAATCACCTTTTAAAAACAAAACGGCAATTTACAAGCTGCCGTTTTGTTAAGGAGAGTTAGATACTGGGGGTCAAAGTTAGGGTTGGCAAGCTAATTTTGCTGGCTTATTGAAAAATGCATAAGCAACACTAGTATCTTTATCTGTAGCCGCACTCGCTGTTAAACAGTTGTATAAACTAAAAGGAATATTATTGCGAGCATCAATATAATTTGCGGCTAAGGCCGTAACAACAGGTGCTGAGAAAGATGTGCCATTTAATCCCAAGTTTTGTGGGTAAGATGCTCCAGCATCACAACGAAAATCTGCTTTACCAGTACAGATGTTCACACCAAAAGCCATAAGACTAGCATTTTTTAGGGTATTAAAGCCTGCAATTTCTATGGCACCCGTATTACCATTTTGCCCTACCGCAGCAACCGAAATTAAGTTTTTAAGACCAGATGGCGCTACACCCTGAGCAAAGCTTGCCGGATAGTGAGCTGATGCAAACGGGTCATTACCTGCCGAAACCACGACATTAACAGGGTTTGATAATTTACCCAAGGTATCAATAGCTGCTCGCATAACGCTATCTTCTAAAGGTCCACCCAAACTCATATTTGCAACATACAAACCCTTTGATTGATTAGCCTCATCATAAAGGAAAATGAGTTCCATAATGATGTCCGCTGAAGGGCACGTTGCATCTTGAGCACAGACAACAGCATTGCTTAGTTTTGCATCAGGTGCAATGCTTTCAATAATGCGTGCCACTTGGTATTCATGACCTGCAAAGTTGTTATCGCAAGGGGCAAACTCATCATCATGCATGTCACCACCAAACACACGAATATCCACACCTGTACCGTCATAGCTTGCTTTTGCATTAACTAAGCCCGGCAGATTATTAATTAATTCAAACTCACTATTCGCAACCGTTGGGTCAATCAAGTCTTCTAACTGCTCACAACTAGGATCAAAACCATTCGCCCCACTCGAGCGTCCATCTAGCGTGCTTATTGTGTTGCGGTCTACAGCGTAACGGCTATCTGTTACTTCTGAGGTGTAGCGGTAGTTTCCGTAGGCAGCTAAAATACCGTTTAGGGCAAGCATTGCGTTGTTGGTATCTTGTGCGCCAATATCAGCTGTTCTAAAGCAAATCCAATTGTTTGTTTCAGATTGAATGGCTGTGTCGTTAAAAAATGTAAATGCACCGGCGCTACTGTTTAAGTAAGAAAAGAATTTTGTGCAGTTTCCATGTTTGGCTTTTATCCCTGCGATGATGTTTAGTTCACCTGATTCAACTGAACCGTAAGGCTTAAAACTATGAGCCGTTTTTGTTGTTTGTATCTCTACACTACCCCGATAGCTATAGGCTTCAATTTGCGCAATGCTTGCACCCGCATTATATTGGCTTGCACTTAGGCTGCTATTAATCGCTGTATAGCTATGCTCAGGTACATTAGGTAAATCAATAAAAGACTGAGGGTTGCCTGAGTAATCTATAACATCTAGCGTGTTACCGCTTGCATCTTTTAAACTTAGTGAAACGACATCATAGTCAAAGGCAACACGCTGCCCCCACGCTACCTCTGTCGTTGATTGCGTTATAAATTCAACTGAGCTGGGTTCGTTTAACTGCACACCGCAGGCCGTTAAGAATAAAATGATGGTACTTAGTAAAGCAATTTTTCTCATTTAGCATCCTCCTTCAAACTCCTGAAAAATAATTTTTACCAGCTTCGCAGTTGTTTGCTTAGCTTCTTACTATCTATTATGAAGATGAGGCGTCGCAAAAACGTCGCAGTTATTTTTCAGCGTTGCAGTTGCTGTTTGTTTAAGAAGTAACTAGCTCAAATAAGCCAAGAAATGACTCTATAGGCATGAAAGATTCTCAGTAAGCTATTGGGTAAAGTACTCAAATTTTAAAATCATTCGATTCCAAAGAGTTTCGATAAGATCCGAATAAAAAATCGCTGTCGCAAAACGGGCGAAGCATTTATGCGAAGTTCAAAAACTTTACTTAACACTTATTAACGTTGATGCAATCTTTTTTCGTGGCAAATACCCAACTAAGCTTCAAAGATTAAGCATAGCCATTACAGACAGTTTAGTCTCGGCAAAATCTGCTTTATCTTTAAGCATAAGATAAGCCTGACTAGCGACTTCATGCTTTTTAGGTTCAGCAAGTTTTTCATACAAATCAACTAATTTAGCCAGCTTCATTTCAGCACTCAAGGCATTCTCTTCATTAAGCGCTTCTAACAACCGTAATTTCAAAGCAGCCTCATAATCCTGCTGAAAAAACGTGACTTTATCCGTATCACCACTCTGCTCAAGCAACTCGAGTGCAACTTCAAATGCATCTGGGTCTTCGTTTAGGCTCGCTAGGTTTGCTGTTGCCATGCCTTGAATGTAGTATTCACCTGCTTTGGCTGCGTTACTGATAGCTTCTTGGTAATTTGTTTTGGCTTGCTTAGCATCATTAAGCTGATGATAGGCACTACCTAAATTAAGATGAATGCGGGCTAGAGCATCTAGCGCACCCGATGTTTGCGCAAAAGGTAGCGCTTGAAGGTTATAGCTTTTGGCTTGCTCCCAGTCTTTTCTTCGCTCCCACAGCATGCCAATATTCAGCAGAATAAGGGCTTTGAGAGCGTCATTATCACCAATAGCTTCTTGCGCTTCTAGCGTTTCAAAGTAAGCTTGCTCAGCATCTTTTCGTAAAGCGTCTATGGTTTTTTGATCTTTCTTTTCTTCTTCTGCAGCTTGCGACATGCAGTCTAAAACAATGGCGTAGTTATTAAGACTACCCACCCAACGTTGTTGCTCATTGGCAGCCTGAAAGAAGCTTGCTGCTTTTTTAAACCGTGAAGCTGCCTCTAAAAAAGCTTCTTGTGAAAAGCTAATATAACCCAAAGTGTTACTAGCAAGTCCCTTAGCCCATAGCCAATCTAAGTCACTTTTTAGGGCTTTTTCAGCCCAGTCTTTTGCTTCTTTACTCTTCCCTGTTCGCCATAACAACACTGAAAGTAAAGCTTCACTGTTAGGGCTATACTCCTCTTTATCTAACTGCTTAAGTAACTTAAGGGCTTCTTTAAACTGACCTAATCTTTCTAGCGCATAGGCTTCTGTAAAAAACGCCTCGGCATCCGCGTCTGCATCTAAGTGCTCAGCCACAGCTCGAGCTTCTGAAAGTACAGCTACAGCTGCTTGAAAATCAAGTTGAGTCATGTGCTTTTGGGCTTCTATTAGGTAAGCTTTTCTGGCTCTTAGTAAATCACCCATACCGCCAAAGCCTTGCGTTAAGCTATGCATGCGTTTGTAAAGCCCATAGGCTTTTTCGCTTTTTGTGTTTCTGGCTAGCGCTAATATAAGGGGTTGTTGATCGGTCGGGTAATCTGCTAACCATGCTTCTGCTTGATCTTGCGCCAGCACATTACTGTCATGGTCTATCATTTCGCCTTGAATGAGTTCTTCATTTGCTTCACTCAATTCACCTAAGGTTAAATTAAGGGCGTTTCTTACAATGCTTAAATTAGGTTTATCTTGCAGGGCTAAGCACAAGAAAATCTTGCGAGCATTTTCGCTCAACTCAGATAATCTAGCCACATAAGCTTTTGAATTAACAAGTGGTGCTAAACCTGCTTCAGCCCGTATACTCATGGCTAAATCTTGAATCGCTTCAATAGGAGCTATACCCAGTTCATCATCCAGTTGCGCACAAAATTTCTCATACGCAGCTAAAGCATCCGTCCGGCTCGAGTTTGCTTCTAAGCTGCGCATTAAGCCTAAAATAGCGTCATCATTGAGCGCATCTGAATCAAGTACTTTTTGGTAACTGTCAGCAGCTGCATTGTAGTCTTGCTTTGCTTCGTAAGAGGCAGCTAAACCCAAGCAAGCTTGCCGCCAAGCTTTGGCGTAAGCCTCGCGTTCTTGCGCTAGCCACGCTTCAAAGCCAGGTGCATCTTTAACACTTAAGCCTTGTAAAAATTCACCTGAGTACAAGCTTACAGCCTTCTCAAAGTCTTTCTTTTCAAGAGCTTCTTGAAAAGCTTTCAGGTCAGTATCTACCAGCCATCTAAGACGCTTTTGTTCAAGTTCTAAATTTGCCCACTCGAGTTTTTTTGCTCTGAAGATGAGTTTGCGGGTGTTTCCTACAGCGTTGGCTTCGCTTATGTCAGGAAAGTATAAAAAGGCAAGTTCACTACGACCTACCCAGTCTCCTTTGGCTGCTAAGAAGTAAAGCAGGGATAGGGGTTTGTTGAGTTTTAGCTGCGTGGTTTCACCGTTTTGGTGTAGCCGTGCTAGGCCAAAAAGAGATAAGGACAGAGCCATGACTATCTAGTATTATAAGCTGCTTGGTTTCTTTTTGGGTTTCAGATGCACTAAGTTACTGCATAGAAGGTTTGCAAAATACTG
>CAZWJZ010000108.1:0-13071 GCA_964634665.1 uncultured bacterium
CACCCGGTAGACCAAAAACCGTATCAATGCCTTGATTAATTAAAGATTTAACGACAGCTTCGCCGCCAGTAAGTTTTTGTGTCATAACAGTATTTCTGAATAGCTGATAGTAGATGGTTGGTAGTCGGCAGTCGGTAGATTCTGACGTTTCTGCCTACGCAAACAAAGCTGACTCATGAATTCACAATAGACTTCATAGCGTTTACAAACGCCTCATTTGCTTCAGGCAGCGCAACACTCACCCGCAAATGATTGCTTAAGCCAAAGGCTGGGCGAACCATGACATTATGATCTTGTAATGCTTGCGCTAAACCGTCAGGCGTGAAGCCCTCAGGAATCTCAAACAACACAAAATTCGCCTGACTTGGCCACACTCTAAGCCCTAAAGCTAGCAAACTCGAGCTTATCAAGTCACGACCTTTATCGTTATTTGCCACGGTTTTTTGTACATGCTCTAAATCACTCAAGGCTGCCTCAGCGGCGTTAAGACCCAACGCACCAATATGAAAACTATTCTTCTGAGACTCGAGCTTTTCAATAATGTCGGGTCTAGCGATACCGTAACCAACGCGTAAGCCCGCCATGCCATAAGACTTAGAGAAGCTATGCACAATGAGCAGGTTCTTACCTGCCTTAACAGCAGCTTTAGCATCAGGTAAATCCATACCCGTTACAAAGTGAAAGTAGACTTCATCATAAACAACCAGAACATCATCAGGAATGGCGTTTAACAGGTCATCAAAAAGCTCTTGACCAAAAGTTGTACCTGTCGGGTTATTAGGGTTACATAAGTAAACCACTTTGGTGCTAGGTGTAAGGGCGGCCTTAATAGCTTCAGGACGAAACGCAAAATGCTCAGCATCTAAAGCAGCATCTATAACCTCAGCTCCCATCTGCTGAGCTGTGCGCTCATAGACAGGAAAAGCAGGTTTCGAAATAACAATACTCGAGCTTGCATCTAGATAAGCGAGAGATACGAGCCTGAGTACATCACAGCCACTATTCGCGGTTAAAAAATGCTCTGCGCCTAAATTACTTTGATGAACGCTGGCTAGTTTTGCTTTTAGGTTTGCATCGGTACTGGGTGGGTAAAGCCCAAGGGTCGGTATAGTCTCTTGCAATGCCTGCATGGCTTTAGGGGAAGGGCCAAAAGGATTTTCATTGGCAGACATTTTAAACATAGTTGCTGCTCGTTTTGAGCCTACAGCTTCTTGAGGGGATACATTGGTTTTGTATGTTTGACTCATTTTTATCTCCGATCAAATAGTAGGGAAGTTGTTAGTCAGTGCTCGTACTTTACACCGTTTATTGCCTAATGACACCTTTTAAGGCGCTACGATGGGTTGCATTTCAAGAACAGGATTGCTGGTATTTGTAGCTTCAAACAAGCTGCCTTCTTCAAACCAGCTTCGTGGCGCAGCTGCACCCCAAAGGGTTTGACGTTGCGGGTCTTTCAGCTTCCAAGCTATCGGCTCATGGTCAGGGTCAAGCGTCATATAATCACTATTATAAATCTCTAAACGATGCCCATCAGGGTCACGAATATAAAGAAAAAATGCATTACTAATGCCATGCCTACCCGGTCCTCGCTCAATATTAGCTAAGTAGCCCGTAGTGCTCATGACATCTAGTAAATGAATGATATGAAGTGCCGTAGGAACCCAAACAGCCGAGTGATGCAGCCTAGGCCCAATGCCATTTGTAAAGGCTAAATCATGCACATTACCTTTACGGTGCGCCCAGACTGCCCAAATAGCATTAGCATTAGCAGGGTCATACGTGTACTCAGTTGCCCTAAAACCAAGATTCTGCGAGTAAAAATCATAATGCGCTTCAACATTGGGTGAAAACACATTAAAGTGATCAATGCGCATAGGATGCATCCCCTTATAGTCACCGTAATGCTGAAGTTTAGATTCAACCTTATTGATTTGGTAGTAAAACTCAAGAGGTATGCCAAAGGGATCTTGCGTGTGAAGCGTGCGTCCCTGAGCATGTTTTTCAACCCAAGCTGTGGGTAAACCCTTTGCTTTGAATACGGCTTCGGCTTTATCTAGGTCATCTTCACTAAAGACCTTAAATGCTAAGCGCTTTACGTTTTGTTCAGATGATTTAAGCAAAATATAAGAATGGTGATTTCTTTCTTCAAGGCATCGTAAGTAAAGAGCATTGTCTGTTTGCTCAGTAAGAATATAGCCGAGCGTATCAACATAAAAGGCTTTGCTTGCTTCTAAATCTTTAACGCCTAACTCAATATGACTTAAGCGAACTGTATTAAATTCAGGATACAAATTAGGTGCTTTTAGATGCATCTTACGCTCCTAATTTAGGGATGTGGTGCTCACCTAAAGCCACAGCAATGTTTTTGGTTTCCATGTAAAAGTCAAAACTATAATCTGGTCCGCCATCTCGACCTATGCCGCTGGCTTTCATGCCTCCGAAGGGGGTGGGTAAATGGCGTACATTTTGGCTGTTAATCCAGATCATGCCTGCTTCTAGTTTTTGTGCGAAGCTGTGTGCTCTGGTTATGTCTTTTGTCCATATGTAGCCTGTTAAGCCGTACTCACTATCATTAGCTATGGCGAGTGCATCTGCGTCGTTATCAAAAGGGATGGCGGTTAAGACCGGACCAAAGATTTCTTCTTGTGAAATGCGCATTTTGTTATTTGCTTGTGTAAATAGGGTGGCTTCAACAAAATTTCCTGTGCCCTCTAATGCTTTACCGCCAGCGGCAATGGTGGCACCATCTTCTTTTGCTATTTCAAAGTAACTACAGACTTTATTAAAGTGAGTTGGGTGAATCAAGGGACCCATTTCAGTTGCAGGGTCAAAGGGGTCACCTACAGTTATTTTTTTGACACGTTCAGTGAGTCTAGCTGTAAATTCATCATAGATACTACGCTCAACAAGTAAACGACTCGAGCTTGTGCAGCGTTCTCCGTTTAGACTGTAAATCATAAAGATGGCTGCGTCTAAGGATCTGTCTAGGTCTGCGTCTGCAAAGACGATAACTGGGTTTTTGCCGCCGAGTTCAAAGTGAACGCGTTTTAGGGTGCTTGCGCCTTGGCGCATGATCTGGCTACCTGTTTGGCTTTCGCCTACAAAGGCAACTGCTTTTATGTCTGGGTGTTCGCTTAGGCTTTTGCCTGCTGTTTCACCCAATCCGTTGACCATGTTTATGACGCCTTTGGGTATGCCAGCTTCGCTCATGAGTTCGTGTAACCGCATGGCGGTTATGGGGCTAAACTCTGCTGGTTTATGTACGACCGTGCAGCCTGCTGCTAAAGCGGGTGCTATTTTCCAAGTAGAAAGCATAAAGGGTGTATTCCAAGGTGTTATGACGCCTACAGGGCCAATGGGTTCACGTAGGGTGTAATTAAGAAATTCTTCGGTCGGTAAGCTCTTGCCATTTCTTGCTTCTTCACATTTGTCAGCAAAGAAGTGGTAGTTGGCTGCGCCTCGTATGGCGGCTTTGCTCATAAAGCGAATGGTTTGACCTGTATCTAGCACTTCTAGAAGGGCAATTTCTTCGGCATTCTTTTCGATTAAATCACCAACTGCGTGAAGTACATCACGGCGTTTTTTGGCGGGCAGGTCACGCCATTCCGGGAAAGCTTCTGCGGCAGCTTTGGCGGCTTTATCAACATCGCTGGCGTTACTAGAAGCAACTTTACAGAGGGCGGAATTGTCAATGGGGGTGCTTGTTTCAAAGGTTTCCCCTGAAGCTGCATTGACATGTTCACCATTGATGATGTTTTGTACACCGTTAGCTTTCATTTTTTCTAGATAAGCATAGGCTTTTGCTTTGTTTTCAGCTACGCTCATTGACTTACTCCGCTCGTAATAGATAGTGAATAGTAAGTAGTGAATAGAAAAAGACAATGTGGCTTTTCGCCTAATGAATTCTGTCTACTATTCACTACCCACTGACCCCTATTTACTTTCTTCATAGTGGTATCCTGATAACATTTTCAGCATCTTCTTCACCTTCAATAGGTTCAGCATCTTCTGTTTCCCAAATAATGTCGTTAACAAGCTCGCCTAGGCCTTCAACTTGTAAACGCATGACATCGCCAGGGTGTACATGGCTTATGCCTTTGGGGGTTCCGGTCATAATGACATCATTTTTTTCTAGGGTCATAAAGCGGCTTATGTATTCAATAAGTTCAGGAATGCGCCAGATCATCTCTTGAGTTGAGCCTTCTTGACGAATTTCATCATTAACATAAGCTTTTAGTTCTAAATTATCTGGGTCTTTTACTTCGTCTGCAGTCACATAGTAAGGACCTAGCGGACCAAAGGTATCCCAGCCTTTGCCGCGTATGGGCGGGCGGAAAGTATTTATAACAAAGTCTCGCACGACAAGGTCATTAGCAATAGAGTACCCGCCAATGTAGTCATAGGCATCTTTGGCTTTAACACGGCGAGTATCTCTGCCAATGATGGCGGCTAATTCTACTTCGTAATGCATAAACTTAGCGCCTTGCGGGTAAACAACACTGCCTTTGTGGGGTAAAAGAGATGTATTTGGCTTCCAGAAAAGGGCAGGGTCTTTGGGCTGCGTTAAATTAAGCTCTGCTGCGTGGTCATTGTAGTTAAGGGCGAGTGCAATGACTTTACCGGGCTTAACAGGTAGTAACCACTGAACATCATCGGGCTTATGACCTTCGCCAGCATAATCTATAAGGATACCCTCATCATTTAAGTGACCATGAAGGATGCGACCGTTAACTATGAAGTTTGCTAGCTTCATGCCTTTAACCTCTCTTTGCTCAGGGAGGCAAGATTCTTTATTGCTGAGTTTAAATTATTCACTATGCTCCCATTCCGACGCGCTCAAAAATGCCATAGTTTGCGAGTACTTCTTTTAGGATTTTTTCATTCTCAGGCATCATGGGGCCAAGAGGTAGGCGCCACTGGGCTTCACAAAGACCCATCATGCTTAAGGCTGTTTTTAAGGGGGCTGGGTTGACTTCTATAAAAAGCACATCGTTAAGCTCGAGCATTTTGTAGTGTAGCTCTCTGGCTTTGTCCCATTGGCCTGCGGCTGCGTAGTTGTACATGTCTGCAATTTCGCGTGGGGCTATGACACCGGTTGCACTTACGTGGCCTGCACCGCCTAGTGTGAGCATGGGGTAGGTGGCGGTTTCTGCGCCGCAGTAAACACCAAAGTCGTGGCCTGCCTCTACGAAGGTGTAGCTGACATCATCTATGTTTTTGGTGGCGTGTTTTACGCCGACTATGTTGGGGCATTCGGCTCTTAGGCGGCCTATGGTTTTGGGTTCTATGTTGACTGCGGTTCGCCCTGGAATGTTGTAAAGCATGATGGCTGTGTTAGGAATGCTTTTGGCTATGGTGCTGAAGTAGCTAAAGAGATTGTTTTGGTTGGGTTTTATATAGTACGGGCTAATGATGAGTACAGATTCTGCACCGAGTTTATGTACGGCGTGATGGGTTAAGTCCATGGTTTCATCAAAGTTAGTGGTGCCTGTACCCGGTATGACGGGTACGCGACCGTTTACAGTTTTCATGACAAATTCTGAGACATGTTTGCGCTCGTCAATACTTAAAGATGAGGGTTCGCCTGTGGTACCTGTGCAGCCTAGACCGTGGGAGCCTTCGCGGATTTGGTACTCAATGATGTTTGCTAGGGCAGCTTCGTCAATATGATTGTCTGAGCCTGTGAAGGGGGTTGGTAGGGGAACGAGTGAGCCTTTGGGTAACTGCATTTTGCCTCCAAGTAGTTAATATGTTAAGTTTATGTTTAATATGTTAAGTTGTTATAATATGTTTTGTCAATACGCACAAGCAAAACGAAAGACAAACCAACTTAGGAGCAGCCCCAAACGTGGCAGAAGCAAGTAACAGCACAAAAGAAAAAACTCGAGCTTTTCCAGTGTTTAAGCAGTCACTACCCATGCTGCTTATGCGGGCACGTGACGCAGCTATGCTGCACTTCAGACCTGTCTTGGCGCAAGCAGACTTAACCGAACAGCAATGGCGAGTCATGCGCGCCCTTTATGACGAGGGTGCAAGCGACATATCTAGCTTAGCTAAAACGTGTCATATTCTTTTGCCCAGCATGTCAGGCATTTTAAAAAGGCTAGAAGCTAGAGGTTTAACCGAACGTACCGCCAATCAAGATGATCAACGGAGTTCCCTAATCTCTTTAACCAAAGAAGCCCAAAGCCTTATACAAGAACTCGCCCCACAACTCGAGTTACGCTATCTTGAGATTAAAGAAAAAATGGGTGAAAAACAGCTTGAAGATTTGTATGCTTTGCTTTATGAGTTAGAAGAAAAACTTCTTTAAACATGTTATCCACAGCCTGTGGATAACATGTGAGTAAGCATAAAGTAGAGAAAATAAGGCACGAATGTCATACTTAAGCTTATGAACTATAAACTACTTGCAAATACAGGCGTTAGCGTTTCGGGATTATCTTTTGGAACCATGTCTTTTGGAGACACAGCAGATGAAGCAGAATCAAAAAGAATGTTTGATGCTTGCTTAAATGCTGGCATTAACTTCTTTGACTGCGCTAACGTTTATGCCAAAGGACGCTCAGAAGAAATCTTAGCTGATCTCATGCAAGGCATGCGAGATGAGCTAGTCATAACCAGCAAAGTACAAGGCAAAATGGGGCCAGATATTAATGCAGGTGGCCTATCACGCAGACACATTGTAAAAGCCATTGAAGACAGCCTAAGACGCCTTAAAACAGATAGGTTAGACATATACTTTGTTCATAAATTTGATGATCTAACCGCCATCGAAGAAACCCTGCGCGCCCTAGATGACCTAGTAAAAAGAGGACTCATTTTGTACTTAGGTGTAAGCAATTGGGCTGCGTGGCAAATAGCCAAAGCCTTAGGCATATCTGCTAAAGAACAACTAGCACGCTTTCAAGTCATTCAACCCATGTACAACCTTGCAAAACGCCAAGCAGAAGTTGAATTGCTACCCTTGGCTTTAAGTGAAAACCTAGCTGTTATACCTTATAATCCGCTGGGCGCAGGCCTCTTAACAGGCAAGTACTCAACCACAACTAAGCCAGAACAAGGACGCCTAGTTGAAAATAGTATGTATAACAAACGTTACCAAGATCATCAAAATTATGAAATTGCAGAGCGATTTGTTGCTTACGCCAAAGAAAACAACTTAAACCCTGTTACCTTAGCGGTAGCATGGGTCAAAGCGCATCCTGCTATTACTTCACCCATCATTGGTGCCCGTAACACAGAGCAGCTCAAAGATTCCCTAGCAGCAGCAGATTTCAGCATGTCAGATGAAATGTATAAAGAAATAGCAAATTTGTCTCCGACACCACCTTTAGCAACTGACAGGGCAGAAGAAAGAATCTAATTTAACTCTAAAACATCTGGCTTAATGCCTGACTCAGCAATAAGTTCTTCATAATCATTATCAGATAGAGGATGCCGTCCAGAAATTGCAACAAAGGCAGCCTCTATCACATTACTACCCAAACTACGCCCATCAAAGCGAGGTGTTGTTGTAATAAGGGTTTTTAAGCCCCTTGCTTTAAGCATAGCAACATCTGTTTCAGTTGTGGTTTGCGTAAGAATAATCTTCCCTTTTAAATCCTCAGGTAAGTAACGCCTAATAAGATGAAAATCACCCGTAATGACATCTGCATCATCAAAGTATTTCTTGCGCCAATCCGACTTTGTTTTCTCTTGCTTTTCACCCATAGGGTAGACCCAGTTTATAGGTAACTGCGTTAAAGGAGGGCAAATAAGCCTAGCCACCTTATCAACAGTAGCTAAGCTCTTTAAAGGAATAGGAAGCCCCAAAAAGAACACAATATCAGCAAAGCTAATATCTGCACCTAAATCACTCAAGGCTTCAGCCATACCAAAATTCTCAAGCCCAGAAACCATAAGCACTTTTTTTGTTTTCCAGTTAAGCAAATCATTCAGTTCATAAATTACTTTGCGCTCTAAGGTTGCTTTTAAACCTGCCCCACAAACCGTTGGCGTATTAGGCGCATTCTTAGCTAAAGCAACCGCCTCGCGTAAGTAATAACGCTTATTAGCAGCCTGAATAAACAAAACCACTCCCCCCAAACCAAGCGCGTCCACCTTGCCATCTAAACGCTTAAGCATCGCCGCAGCTTTCTTTAAGTCACCATCAGTACCACGACGCTCGAGTACGATTAATTCACCTAAAAGGATTGTCTCAACTCGTTTATCACGCGTACTCGAGCCTGTGCTTACACTCACTACATGTTTTGCTGCCATAAAACTAGTTTACCCTCAACTGTTTTGTTGAGGGTAGTGTGAAGCTGAGCTTTAAAAAGAATTTAGCCTTTGCTGCGTATTCTTGGGTCAAGTGCGTCACGTAGACCGTCACCCATAAAGTTTACGCAGAGTACAACCAGAGATATAAACAAGCCGGGCCAAACAACGCGCATGGGGGTAATGGTTAAAAAGTCTTTACCGTCAAACAGTAAACGACCCCAAGTAGGTACGTCACTAGGGAAACCTAAACCTAAGAACGATAAAGCTGATTCCGTAATGATGGCTGTTGCCATGCCTAGTGTGGCTGATACTAAAATGGGGCTTAAGACATTAGGTAAAATATGTAAACCTAAAATACGATTATTCTTTGAACCCAAAGCACTGGCAGCTGTTACAAACTCACGCTCTTTGACAGATAATACATCCCCTCGAACGACCCTTGCTGTGGTCATCCAACTGGTTGCCCCAATAATAATGACAATGAGAAAAAAGATGCCTAATTCGGGTCCAAAAACGGATCTTAAGCTGTCACGATAGAGCATGATGACGACGAGGAGTAGGGGTAAGCGGGGGAGTGCAAAGAACATATCGGTGAAACGCATGAGTATGCCATCTAGTTTAGATACATAGCCGGCTAGTAAGCCTATGAACGTACCAATAAAGATGCTTAAAAGCATGGACACGACGCCTACAGCTAAGGATATGCGCCCACCATAGAGGTTGGCTGCAAATAAGTCTCGACCTAAGTTATCGGTACCAAAAGGGTGCGTCCATGAAGGGGTTTGGTTTCTTGCACGTAAGTTACTATAGTTTGGGTCTATGGGCCAAAGAAAAGGGCCAATCAGTACCGCTATAACAATGATGCTAAATAGGATTAAACCAACAAGTGCGCCTTTATGTTTGGTAAATTGCTTCCATGTGTCCAGCCATTGAGGGCGAGACTTCTCTGCGGTTTGTTTGGGTAGTGAGGTTGTGGATATAGAGGCCATGTAATTCCTTAACTGTAACGAATTCTTGGGTCTAAAAGCCCATAAGCAACATCTGCGACTAAATTAAAGACAACAATTAAAATGGCAAAAATAAAGGTGAGGGTTTGTACTAAGGGGATGTCTGCATTGTAAATACCCTGAATAAGTAAAGCCCCTAAACCATTAATGCGAAAGATTTGCTCTGTAATGATAGCGCCACTAAAAATAGCAGGAATGCCGAGTGCTATTAGGGTGACAAGCGGAATCATGCTGTTTCTAAGAACGTGACCCATTACTACAGCATTTTCTTGTAAGCCTTTTGAGCGAGCCGTACGCGCATAATCTTGAGATAAATTATCAAGCATAGAGGAACGTAAAAAACGACTCAACTGTGAGGCGTTAAAGAAGGCAAGTACCGTAACAGGCATAATCATTTGTCTAATTTGCTGAACAAAGCTAGCCCAGTCGTTTACAACCAAAGTAGTGTCATAAATAGAAGGAAACCATCTTAGATTTACACTAAAAACAATAATGGCGAGGAGACCTGTAAAGAAGGTAGGTACTGAAAAGCCAATCATAGAAATAAGCGTACCTACTTGATCAAAAATTGAGTACTGCTTATAGGCAGATATAACCCCTACCGGAATGGCAATAAGAATGCCAAAAATATAAGCAAGACCTAATACCCATAAGGTTTGAGGCATGCGTTCAGCAATAGATTCAACCACAGGAGCCCTGGTTTGCCAAGAGACAATGCGGGTTCGATTCTCTGAATCACCAAAGCTAAGCCCTGTGGTGCTTTCAATAAAATTTAGGGGCTCGCTAACAAAAAATTGTTGTACCCATTTTAGGTACCTGACGTGCATGGGGGCATCTAGACCAAGTGATCTTTTGATGTTCTCGCGTACTTCAGGGGGAATAGTTAAAGGTAAATTACCTGTTGGGTCATTTGGGGCAGTATCAAGAATAAAGAAAATGACAAAGCTAATAACCAGCAATGTCGGAATTGAAATAAGAATACGTCTAATAATGTATTGAAACATAAGTTAAATAAGAGCATTCAAGTGGGGAGCAGGGAGTATGGACATGTCCATACTCCCTAGGGTTAAGACTCCCTGACTAAATTACTCTGCGCGACTCCAGTCGGCAATATTCCAAAGTTCACTGTCCCAGGCATTACCATTTGCTCCAGTAAGTGAGTTAGCTTTGGCTGAAACATTAGCACGGTGAATTAAAGGAATCATGACGTAGTTTTGAACAATAATGTCATTAACTTGCTTACCAATTTCACCACGTACTTCTAGGTCTGCAGTGGTAGCAAGTTCAGCAACAAGAGCATCAAGCTCAGGGTTACAGTAACGGGTAATGTTACTACCTAACCAGCCTGAATCAGGGGTAGGGATTTCACTACAAGTCCAGCCAGCAAAGTGTGATTCTGGGTCAGTACCAGTGATACCACTCGTGTACATTTCAACATCAGCATAAAACTTCTGGAAGGTATCTGGGCTACTAGGGTCACCACCGAAGAATACAGAAGCGTCAATGTTGCGAAGCTCTGTTTCAACACCAATTTCACTCCACCATTGCTTAACAAGTGCTTGTGTTTCTTGACGAACAGCATTGGTTGAGGTTTGAAAAAGGAAGCTTAAGCGTTGGCCTTCGGCATTTACACGAATACCGTCATTAGCAACAATCCAGCCAGCTGCATCAAGCATTGCGTTTGCACCTTCAATATCTTGAACTAAGCAACTATCATTAGCTGCAGAAACATAAGCAGCAGGTGCAGGAATAATGTTACAAGTACCTTGACCGCTAGGACCGTAACCAATTTCATTTAAGATTTCACGATCTATAGCCATAGACAAAGCTTGACGAACAGCAGCATCAAACAATATTGGGTGAGCATTTTCGCCACCCATGTAGACAGAGCGGTTTTCACCTAGTGAAGAATCTGGGTTAGTAAAGTTCACTAAGATGCGTTCTACGCTAGCACCAAAAGCACCAACAATTTCACCGTTGCCAGCCATTTCCATTTGCGCTAAGATTTCAGGTTGAACCTGAAGGTTCCAACCATAATCAGCTTCGCCTGTTTCTAGAACTGCACGAGCAGAGCTAGCAGCGTCACCGCCACCTTTGTTAGTAATGCGAGCAAAGGCAGGTTTGGCAGGGTCACGGTAGTTAGGGTTAGCTTCGTACACAACAACATCATTAGGACGGAAGTCCGTAATCATGAAAGGACCTGTGCCAATAGGTGCAAAGTTTTGCTCTGTGCAAGATGCAGCGTTAGCACCAAGGCAGTCAGCAAACTGAGCAGCTTGAAGAATAGGGCCAGTATAACTAACAAAAGCTGAGTATGGGAAAGGCTTAGGAACGCTAAAGTTGATTCGTACATTCAAATCATCAAGAGCTTCAATACTTTCAACATCTTGAAAGTTAGCAGCTTGTTGGCAACCTGACTCTTCATTCATACAGTACATACCTGTAAAAACAACATCAGCAGAGGTTAATGGCGTACCATCTGACCACAAAATGCCTTCAGTTAGCGTCCAGGTAATGCTGGTTAAGTCTTCAGAAACACCACCATTAGCCACGGTAGGAATTTCATCAACAAGTCTAGGAACTAAGTTACCGTCAGGGTCATAGCTAGCAAGAGGCTCAATAACAGGAGCAGCACCATCTAAATCTTTAGTACCACCAGAAAGGTAAGGGTTAGGAATAGAAACAGCTTGCCAGTACAAGATGGTTGCTTCACCAGCGCTACCGCGCTGCGCAAATGCAACATTAAAAATCATTCCTAAAATAAAAGCTACTAATAATAATTTTGTCTTCACACAATCCTCCAAGAAGTGTTTAGGGGTTCATAACGTTTGTACGAGTAGGTTTGTTAGATGTAGTTAATTGTTAAGGTATCACCTCCAAAAGAAAACCGTATTTAGCTATTCTATACAAATATCTACACCTTTTGCATCTTTTTGTGCTTGCAAAACTTAATGAAACCTTATAAAAGCCTAAAAAGCTTTAGCACTAAGCTGCAAAAAGAGCTAAAAAAGGGGGTTGTGTAAGTAGGTATTCAGACAGCTTAGCATTAAATTGATGACAGCGCGCAAAAAACCAGCAAAAGTTTTAGCTATCCCAAAGTTCTAAAACACGTTTATGTTTAGCTGCTGCAACCACACGCCGAGGATCTTCTTCTGGCAAGACCGCCAAGCTAGCCTCCCACAACTCCAGATCATCTTTAAATCTTTCAGCAAGATCAAGCAGTACCTCAGAATCAGCTGATTTCAAAGCAGCCTGCCGCAACATCTCATTAAACGTTTCACGTGCCTCAATAATACCCGGTGCTTTAGATTTAGGTAGCAAAACCCCCTTCGATAACTCCAGAGCTGCCCGCAAACGACCCTGTTTAAGATAATTCTCAAGATCAACAAAATCAGCCTGAAAACCAAGCTCTAACTGATAAGGTGCCCTAGAAATAGGAATGAGTTTACGTAACTTAGAAATACGCGCCTTGATTTGCGCTAACTTACCCTCATCAAACTCGAGCTCGAGCTCGAGTTTTTCTAGACTTATGCCTTCAGGGTTGAGGGCGAGTAGGGTGAGTATTTCGTGGAATTTAGGGTAGAGCTTTAAATCTTGGTTGTTGAGTTGTACTTTGGCTTCCCCTAAGAAGTTAAGGATGAGGGGGGCGTTGTTTTTTTGTTTCCAGAGTGCGTAGACGTCTTGGAATTCAAGGGCTTCACCTGCTATGACTCTGAAGCCTGTGTCAGCGAGTTCATTTAGGCCTACTTGACATCGTTTAAGGGCAGCTTTGGCAGCTTCTTTGTTTTTGAGTGTGAGTTGC